>CALFYR010000215.1 GCA_937954195.1 uncultured Dehalococcoidia bacterium | reverse complement strand
AGGCGCATGCGGCGGTCGCGCGGCACGAGGAGGAACAGGACTCCTTCGTCTTTGCCCTTCTTGCCAATTCCCCAGCGGCGGTAGAGCGAATTGGCTACGTCCTCGATGGGTTCGCCATCAAGAGTGGGCACGGTGACCATGGCGATTTCAGCTCCGGTGAGGGCCTGGACGCGGCTGCAGTAGCGCTCGAGTTCGGCACGATGGGCGGGGTTGAGGACGCGGGCGAAATCGCTGACGAAGCCTTGCGGCTGGAGGGCGGAAAAATCGGCGGCAGCGCTTGCGGCGGCGAGGGCGAGCGCGAGGAGCAAAGACCGGAAGTGCCGTGACAGGAGCAAACTCACAGTGTAAGGCTATTGGGCGGCAGCTTTCTCCAGCGCTGCCTCGAGTTGTTCGCGCGTCATCGCCGTGGAGATAAATAACTCCTGCCGTGCACCGTCGCTAAGGGCGATGGCTTTCCAGCCATTCTGCACGGGAACGGTGATGCGAACCTTGACCGGGCCCTTGGCATCGCGCACGACACGAATGACTCCCGGAATGACGCTGCGGATGTCCGGATTGGCAGCAAGCAAACGCTGCAACATGGCGCGTACCCCATCGAGGATGCTGTGCTCGATCTTCAGCTTGCCTTCGTGCTTACGCAGCTTCATATTATTTGAACCTCTTACGATACAGCACATCGGCGCCGATGACGCCGTTTTCGTCGCGCACGCCGATGACGGACCAGTTCTTCCGCAAATCCCACTGGAGGCGGACCAACTGCTGCAGAGTGCCGGTGAGATTGGTGACGTAGGTCAGGGTGATGGCGCGCGAGATCTGTTGTTCGATGGTGAGGCGGGCTTGCGGGGTAGTGTCGAGACCCACCAGTTGCGGGTCGATTTTGACGCGGCTGACGCCGAAGAAGCGCTGGAGGCGGCCACCGACTCCGGCGCTGAGGGCTTGGCCCAGAAGCGTGTCGGTGCCGGCGTAGAATCCGGAGCCGGTGCTGGCCACATTGGTTTGCGTAGCGACGGCTGAACCGGTGGGAGTGCGGCCCACGGCGAGCAAGGCGATGATATCGCTTGGCTGCAGGGGCGGGTCGGAACGATAGGTGACGTTCGGCTTGTCGATGGGTCCGGAAACGTTCATGTTCACGGTGACTGCGCGAACGACGGTTTCGAAATCGAGATCGAGAACGGGTTCGATGCGGGCGGCGTTGAAGAAGGATACAGTGCCGCGGGTGATGGTATAGGTTGTGCCGAAGAAATTCAGCTCGCCTTGCGTGACGCTGACATTGCCGAGCAGGATGGGTTTAGATGGGCTGCCACGGACACGAAGGTCGATTTCGGCCTGCACTCCGGAAGTGAGCGAGGTTTCCAACTGCAGATTGGGAGCGCTGAGCAGGCGTACGTCGAACTGCATGCCGCGCAGCAAGGCGCTGGATGTGGGCGCCGGCGAGGGTTTGGAAGGTTCCAGGAGCAGGCTGCCGAAATCGGTGCGCGGGGTGAAGCCGGAGCGCAGTACGGTGACCGTGCCGCCGAGCAGGCTCTGATCGGAGGTTCCGGTGAGGTTTAGATTCGCGTTGACGGTGGTGCTGGCGCCTTCGGGGTAGCGGATGCGTACGCGCTCTAGTTGCCCGTTGAGGCGATACACCACTTCTTCGGCGCCGCCCAGAGTGAGGAATCCGCTCAGCTTCAGTTCGCCGCCTCCGGTCTGGGCGGTGAAATTCTGCAGTAGTGCCCGGTTGCGGTCAAAGACGACGATGCCGTTGAGGCGATCGACGCTGTTGGGCAGATCGCGATGGGTCACGTTGGCATTCTTCACTTCCGCGCGTCCGCCGAGTTGCGGCTCTTCCATGGTCCCGCGAACGACGGCGTTGACCTCGGCGAGACCGGAGGCGCGGAGTCCGGAAACGGCGTTCTGGAAGATGCCAAGGTTGAGTGCGCCCTTAAAGGCCAGGTTCCAGGCATTGCGCGCGCCAGTGAGGATGGAACCGGACGCGCTTAGATTGGTTTCTTTCCCGGTGAGTTGGGCCTGAACAATCTGGAAGCCCTTGTTGTCCATTTCGATAATGACAGGGCCGTTGTTGCGGAGGGTGAGATCTTCGAGCACCTGTGCTCCGATCTGTCCCTTTTCGGCTTTGGGGCTGAGCTCCATTCCGGTCAGGTTGGCGCGGGCTCGCAACGTCTGCGGCTTGCGGAGCGCGCCACTGAACACGATGCCGCCCATGAACTGGCCATCGAGGGGCAGATCCCCGCTTCTGCCGAAGATTTTGAGAATCTGGCCGACGGTGGTGAGCTTGATGGTGCCGAGGTCGATTTCGCCGAGGCCGTTGGCATCGCCGGTGAGTTGCCACTCGCCATGTCCGCTTACCGGGGACTTGAGAAGGTCACCGGTGGCGACTACCGATATTCGCTGCCCCTGCGTCTTCGCTTCGAAGCCGAGCGATCCGAGTACGTTTTTGTTGATCGCGATTTGGCGCAGGGCGAGGGAGCCATTGATGGACTCGATGGCCGGCTGCCGATTGCGGACGATCAGTTCACCGGAGAGGCGCATATCGGTGCGGCCTTCGAGATCGGCACGCTGGGAGCGCACGGCTTCGATGGCGCCGAGCGCTGCGTTCTGCGCCGCCACCTCGAAATGGAGCGTACCGTTGGCGTAGTCGCCGGGTGGATGGCGATAGCCGGCACGGAATGGGATGCGGCCGGCCGCGTGCACGGCGGACCCGTTGGTAGCTTCAATAGACCCGGCATCGTATGTGAGATCGAAGCGGATACCTTCGAATGCTTCGCCGCCGATTTGGACTTTGCTGAGCACAAGGCCGGCCTTGACCTTGGGATCGCTAAGGGTTCCCGTGATGTCGATGGGTCCGGAGGCGCTGCCTTTGAGCGAAACCGCCAGTTCATTGCCTTTCAGCAATTCTTCGATACTCGCCTGGCGGAGTTCGAAATCGGCGGTGATGGGGCTTTCGGGGACGAGCCTCCAGTTGCGAAGTTCGGCATTGGCACGGCCTTCGATGATGCTGGCGCCTTGGACGAAGCGAAGGCGGCGCAGAGAGAGACCGGAGGAACTGGCGTCCATTTCGGCGGCCACGCTGTCGAGTTTGCGCTTTTCGATGATGGCGTTCTTGAGGGCGACGCGTCCCCGTACGTGCGGCTGCACGAGGGGCGAGGCGACGGTACCTTCGAAGTGCGCCGTGCCTCCATCCAACTGCATGGGGAGTTGTTGAGGAGGCGTGGTGGTGATCATGGCCATGGCGGGAAGGAAGTCGTTGAGGTCTGTGGTGTCGAGAAGAACGCTGAGGTCGCTGCCGAGGGCGCCGGTGAAATCGACGCGGGTGGTGGGTGTCTTCAGGTAGGAGGATTCGAAGGCAATGCGCTGGCCTTCGGCCTGGTAGCGCGAGCGGATGATGCCCTCGATCGGAATGCGGCCTTCGCCTGGTTCCAGGACAAGATGGGTGGCAACGCGGAAATCGGCGACACCCTTCGGAGCGAAGGATCCGGAAAGTTCGACGGGGCCGGAGGCGATGGCGGACCAGGCCACGGGGCGGACTTGACGTTCGACGCGCTGCAATTCATCGAGCGAGAAATCGCTGGCAACGCCTTTCACCATAAAGTCGCGCCAGCGGCGAATTTCCGCCGTTCCCTGGAAGATGCCGCCGGCAACGCGTGCCTCAATATTCCTGACATCGACAAGATCGGGTTGGAGGCGGACATCGCCTGAAACCTGGGCCTGCGTGACACTCCATGCCGGTTCGCGTACGGCTAGATCGCGGCCATTCATGCGGCCGGCGAGGAGATAGAAACCATCGGCATAGGTGAACTTGCCCTGGAATGCGGTGCGGCCTTCCGGGCTGATGGGGAGGCGGAAGGCCGGTGCGTAGCGTTTCATGGCGAACTCGCCCTTGGTGTCGACGTCGAGTTTGGGCGCCCGGTAATCCTTCATCGAACCGGTGGCCTGGATCCAGGAATCGCCGTCGCGGATGTCCGCTTTCTGGAACTGCAGTCCTTCCTTGTCCATGGTCAGTTGGACATTGACGTCGAAGTCGAGGGGTGCGATCTTCGGCCAGCGCAGGTGAAAGGGCGCGGCGGTGACCGTGCCACGATAGCGCGGCCCTTCGCGCTCCCAGCCGAATTCGACGCCAAGATTTTCCGCCTGGAGGTCAATGGGAATGCGCTGGTTGTCGTATTCGAACGTC
>CALFYR010000214.1 GCA_937954195.1 uncultured Dehalococcoidia bacterium | reverse complement strand
GCCAGCAGCCGTTCGCGGCCTGCGGAGGAGTGGATATCGAGGACGACGCTCTGCTTGCCGCGGCCAACGGCGGCCCAGTAGAGGGACTCGCCGGTGGCGTCTTCGAATGGCGGGAGGCGGCGGGAGGAGGCTCCTTCGGGCGGTTCGACCTTAATGACCTCGGCGCCGAGTTCGGCGAGCACGCGCCCCGCCAATTCGGCCCGCTCGGTGGCGAGGTCGAGCACGCGCATCCCCGCGAGGGCGCTTGTCGCAGCGGATTGCATGGGCTGGACCTCCGGGCCACCGGTTTCGCAGGCGAGCGCGCCCGAATCTGACGCGAAATTTGGCCGCGCGTCAAATCGAAGCGGATTCATTCGCCTCACCAACGAAAACCCGGCGAAGCACCACGCCCTAAGGAGGCCCGACCGAGAGGGAGGGTACGGTCGCAGCAATTGCACGGCGCTCGCCGGAATGGCCACGCCAGTCCGGACTGCCGGCCCGTCTCCCACATGTCTGGTGGTGCCGACGAAGCCCTTCCTTTCGGTCGGGCCTCATTGATTCGCGGCTTGGGTCAGATGATGCCCGACTTGGTCAATGCCGCCATTTCGCCATCGCCCAACCCCAGCAGGCCGCGGTAGACCTCGTCGTTGTGTTCGCCCAGAAGGGGCGCGCGGGACCGGACCTTGCCCGGGGTTTCCGTCAGGACCGGGACGATGCCGGGCTGGAGGACCGGGCCCCACTCGTGGCTATCCACCGAGAGGACCTGTTCGCGCGCGGCGAAATGGGGGTCCGCCACAATGTCGCTAATGAGGTTCACCTTCGTGGCCGGCACGCCGAACTTGTCGAGCGTGGCCTGGCATTCCTCGAGCGTCCGCTGGGTGACCCACTCACCGATGATTTCGTGGATGGCGCGATGGTTCGCCATCAGGTTCGAGCGCGGGGTAAAGCGTGGGTCGGCGGGCAGTTCCGGGCGGCCGATGGCCTCGCAGAGCTTCACGAAGGCGCGCTGGGTGGTCGCGTTGATCACCAGGTCGTGGCCGTCGCTGGTGCGCCACTGCTCGGCGGGGATCACGCCCGGGAAGTAGTTGCCATCCCGCTCGCGATCCCGGCCGCTGAGGCCGAAGCTGGCGACGTGGGCGCCGCTCATGCGCCAGACGGCTTCGTAGAGCGCCATATCGACATCCTGGCCGCGGCCCGTTTGCTCGCGCGCCTTCAGTGCCACCATTGCGCCGAAGGCTGCCATCATTCCCGCCCCATAATCGGCCACGAAGTAGCCGGGCCGCACGGGCGGCCGGTCCTTGTACCCCGTCAGCCCCGTGATGCCCGCGTACGCAAGAGCGACACGGTCGAAGCCGGCGCGGTCCCGGTAGGGGCCAGTCTGGCCGTAACCGCTGATGCGGACGCACACGAGCCCGGGGTTCGTTTCGCGGAGGGAATCCGGCGCGAGGCCCCATTTCTCCAGCGCACCGGGCCGGTTGTTCTCGACCAGGATGTCGGAGACGTCGGTGAGCTTGCGGAAGAGGGCCGCGCCTTCCGGTTTCGTGACATCGAGCGTCACGGACTTCTGCCCGCGGTTGTCCTGGGCGAACGAGACGTTGCCGCGGTTCGCGTCACCCGTAATGGGTTGTTCAACCTTGATGACTTCCGCCCCGAATTCGGCGAAGAGGGTGGAGCAGAATGGCGCAGCGAGGATCTGCCCGGCGGAGATGACGCGGATGCCCGCGAGCGGTGCGATATCGTCCTGTGGTGCGGTCATGGTGAGTGGGGATAATACGGCCCGTGGCGGCGAACCGCGCGGAGCCGAAAGAGACGTTCTACGAGCGGGTGTACGCATTCGTCCGGAGGGTGCCGCCCGGGAGCGTGGTGACCTACGGGCAGGTCGCGCTCGAACTCGGCTCCCCGGCGGCGGCGCGGGCCGTGGGCTATGCCCTTTACTTCCTGCCGGGCAACAACGATGTGCCCTGGTGGCGCGTGGTGAACGCGAGCGGCGGCATCAGCCACCGGGGCCGCGGCGAAGCCGCGGACTACCAGCGCCGCAAGCTCGAAGCGGAGGGCATCCCCTTCAGCCCCGGTGGGACGATCGACCTGAAGCGCTGGCGCTGGTGGCCGGGTTAGTTAGTCCGCCGCCGGGTTCGTCACGTGGCCCATGAACAACAGGGCGCCCGTTTCTCGGTCCCGCAGGAAGAACATGAACGGCCGGTCGACGGTCAGGTCCACCAGTTCGGGGGCCGAGGTTTCGCCCACGACCACCGCCGTGGCAGCGGCCGCTTCCGTGCCCATTTCATCTACCGAGATGAAGGCCTCATGGACGACGGCGCTGATGTAGAGGCTGTCACCACGCGGGGACATTCCCGTGAAGTCCGCTACGCCGCCGGTGAAGGCGGTGGGCATGCCCATTGCTATCAGTGCTTCCTTCAGCGATGCCTGCGTCCGGAACTCCCACTTCGGCAGGCGAAGGTTGACCTGCGCGCTCTCCAGGTCCGAAACCACGGCGTCGAGGTCATCCGGTCCGAACGTAGAACGCACGTCTTCGAATGCCGGATGGTCGGGCACCACGATGAGCATTGCCAGGTTGCCATCGGCGTACGGGAGCTCGACCGCTTCGAAGCCTTCGCCATCCGTGTAAAGCAGCCGGGCGTTGACCCGCATCATGTCGACTTCGACATCGGTGTCGCTGGGGAACTGGAACCTGGCGGGCTCGGTGC
>CALFYR010000213.1 GCA_937954195.1 uncultured Dehalococcoidia bacterium | reverse complement strand
ACCGCTGCGCGGCAGCGGCTTCCAGGTCTTCGCCGGCGCCCTCGCCGCTGGCGGCGAAATCAAGGCGATCTGCGCGCCCGGCAAGGCCGATATGACCCGCCGCGAAATCGACGAACTCACCGAAATCGCGCGCGGAGGCGGCGCGAAGGGCCTCGCCTACATCGGCTACGCCGCCGGCGAGCTCCGTTCCCCTATCGCAAAGTTCCTCAGCGAGACCGAAATCGCCGCCATCAAGTCCCTAACCGGCGCGAACGAAGGCGACATGGTGTTCATCGTTGCCGACCAGCCCGAGGTCGTCGCGCGCTCGCTCCACGAAGTCCGCACCGCCCTCGGCGAACGCCTCGGACTCATCGACGACACCATGCTGTCGTTCTGCTGGGTCACCGGCTTTCCCCTCCTCGAATGGCACCCGGATGAGGAGCGTTGGGACGCCACCCACAACCCGTTCTGCGGCTTTCCCGAAGAAGCCCGCCAGCACCTCCAGCCCGGGGGCGACCCCGGCAAAGCAGCCTCCTACCAGTACGACCTCGTCTGCAATGGCGCCGAAATCGGCGGCGGCAGCATCCGCATCTCGAACCGCGCGGACCAGGAACTCGTGTTCGGCCTCATGGGCCACACCCCGGAACAGCAGCGAGAACGGTTCGGCGTGGTCCTCGATGCGCTCGAATACGGTGCGCCACCCGAAGGGGGCGTCGGCGCCGGCATCGACCGCCTCATCATGACCCTTGTCGGCACCGAAAATATCCGCGACGTGATCGCCTTCCCGAAGGCGTCATCCGGCGGTGACCCGCTCATGGGCGCACCCTCTCCGGTCGATACCGCGCAGCTCACCGAACTCGGCCTGCGCGTGATCGAGGCGCCCGCGCCCTAAGCCAGGGTGCCGGGGCTACGCCGGCCGCTGCGCTTCGGGATTCTCCACTGGAGCGAAGTACGGCGCCCCGCACGCCCGGCAGAAATTCGCCGATTCCAACTCCGATGTGTCGTCGGGCACCGGTTCGTTGCACCGCGGGCACGCCCAGATCATGCCCGTCCCGCACTGCGGACAGAACGTGTACGGCTCCTCCGGCCGCGTCGGGAATCCGTAGGACCCCAGGTGTCCGCCGGCGCACTTGCCAACTCCACGAGGCTGTTCTTCTGCCATCTCAAATCTCCTTTGCCTGCAGGTTCGGTTTCGCGTCCGGCGCGAAGGGCTCGCCGATGCGCAGCGCTCGCCGTTGCAGGTAGTAATCCAATCCGACCCGTCCAACCGCCGCAGCCGGCAACGCCAGCAGCACGCCGCTAATGCCGAACAACTTGCCGCCCACGAGCACCGCCACCAGCACAATGATCGGTGGCAGGTTCAGCGTCGCCCCGTACACCCGCGGCGTGAGGTACCGGTCTTCGAACTGCTGGTACAGCAGCAGCGCCACCAGCACGATGACCGCCTTCGTCACTGACTCCTCGAGCGCAATCAGCACCGGCGGAGCAATCGCCAGCGTCGCGCCAACCAGCGGGATGATGTCCGCGAACGCCGCGAACACCCCGAACGCAATCGCGTTCGGCAGCCCCAGCGCGAGCATGACACCCGCCGTGAACGCCGCAATCACCGCCGACGTTATGAGCTGCCCGCGAACGTACCCACCGACGACGACCCGCAGGTTGTCCAGCACGCGTTGCACCGTCGGCTCGCTCCCGGGCGGCACAAACTGGTAGACGAACGCCGCCAGCCTCGGCGCGTCGATCAGCAAGTACGCCGTAATCACCACCACCGTAATCAGCGAAACAAACGCGAAGATCGCCCGCTGTCCGAAGTCGACCGCCGCTTCGCCGGAGAACGTTTCGTCCCATTCGATCTCATTCGCGCGCCGTTCAAAGTCCGAATCGATGTCCCACCGCGCGAGCGCGTCGTCCAGCTTGGCGCCGTACTCAGGCAACGACGTGTGAATGTCCCGGCCTTCCTCCACGAGCGCCGGGATGACCAGCGCCAGGATCCCGGCCAACACCAGCACCGCCGCGCCCAACAACGTCAGCACCGCCGCCACGCGATTCATGCCGTGCCGCATCAGCCACGAGACGTACGGCAACCCGGCGGCCATGAAGATGAACGCCGTGGAAACAATGACAACGATCTCCCACAGGTTGAACAGCACCCACGACGCGACCGCCACCCCCGCGACGATCAGTAATACCCGGCCAGAAACCTGGATGTTTACCACGCTCGCCGCCTCGATCCCGGAAGGTCATGCCGCCCCGGGTTCGATGCATCCGAGCAATCCCAATGCGTGAAATCCATGTGCATGCCGCTTCGCACCGTACCGCCCGCCGTCGAATACCAGCATCAATTCCCGCCACCCGCCCATCTCAAACCCATAACGACCCGCCCGCGTGGGCTCCGATGGCTTGCAGGCCCAAACTCCTATACTTCCCC
>CALFYR010000212.1 GCA_937954195.1 uncultured Dehalococcoidia bacterium | reverse complement strand
GTTCCGATAGACGAACGCCTTCGTCCCACGGCCGCCGCCGAGCGGGATGTACAGGTAGTCGCGGAGCCAGCGGGAGAGCGTCATGTGCCAGCGGCGCCAGAAGTCCTGCAGGGAGAAGGCTGAGTACGGGGCATCGAAGTTCTGGGGGAAGCGGACGCCGAGCAGGAGCGCGCAGCCGATGGCGATATCGGTGTACCCGGAGAAGTCGGCGAAGATCTGGATGGCGTAGGCGTAGATGGCAATGAGGATTTCGAAGGCCGAGTGGGTGCCGGGCGCCGCGAAGACCGGGTCGGAGATTTCGGTGGCCAGGTAGCTGGAGATGACGACCTTTTTGAAGAGCCCGGCAAAGATGAGCACGAACGCCGGGGCGGCATCGATGATCCGTTCGCCGAATGGGGCGCGGATTTGCGGCGCGAATTCCGTGACCCGAACGATGGGGCCGGCGACCAGGTGGGGGAAGAAGGACAGGTAGAGCGCGAAATCGAGCATCGACATCGGTTCCGCATCGCCGCGGGCGATATCGACCAGGTAGCTGATGGCGTGGAACGTGAAGAACGAGATTGCCACGGGGAGCGTGATTTCGAGGAGCGGCATCGGGAGGTCTACGCCGATGCGGTCCAGCGAGTTCACGAGTTCGGTGGAGAAGAACCCGTAGTACTTGAACCAGCCGAGGGTGCTCAGGTTGGCGGCGACGCCGAAGCCGAGGAACCAGCGGCCGAACTTCGTGAGCTTGCCATCTTCGCTTTTCATGCGGGCAAGGTCGTACCCGATGGCCCAGTTGATGGCCGTTGAGCCCACGAGGAGGAGGACGAACTTCGGTTCCCAGAAGCCGTAGAAGAACCAGCTGGCGGCGACGAGAAAGAGCCGCCAGCCGAGATGCCATGGCCGGATGAGCCAGGCAACGGCGAAAACCGCCACGAAGAAGATTGCGAAATCGACGGTGGGGAAGAGCATTGGACCAACGGAGGACGGGGAGGCCCCGTGTTTCCGTGCGACATTGTCTGTGGCGGGGGCGCAGCGGGCGAGCGCCGGGCAAGGTGGGATGGATCACAGATGACGGTGGCGGTTGCGGTAGGGCGGGCGCTACGTTTGAATCAGGAGTGCGGGGAGATTGCGAACGGAGGCCGGTGGTGAAGCGTGGACGTGTGGCTCCCCGGAAGGCGCGGCGTGAAGCGCGCCAGCGGCGGTCACGCATCCGCAGGCTGCGGCTGGCGACCATCGGCGCGGTGTTGGGAGCGGGCCTGCTCGCGTTCGCGGTAGGGGCGCTCAGCGCCTGGACTCCGCCAACAGCCACACGCGCGTCCGACGATGTCACACCGACCGCCACACCAACTGCAACGCCGGTTCCCGGCGAAGGCCCGACCGAACCAGAGGTAGCACTGCGCGTTTTGGCGCTGGCCTACGACGGGACGCCCGAGCCCCCACCGCCGCCACCGTCGCCGGAACCGGGCCCACTCGCGGCCGACTCCCCTTCGGGGCTGCGGCTCTGGAGCCACGGCGACTCCACGAGCTACTACCTGACGGTCGCGCTGTACCAGATATGGCGGGAGCAGGGCGGGACGACCCTGGGATCGGCTGGCTACAAGGTATCCACGGGACTGGCGCGCCCGGACTACTTCGACTGGCCGGCCTTTGTCGCGGCGGAGATGGCCAAGTACGACCCGGATGTCGCCGTCATCATGGTGGGCGGCAACGACATCATGCAGATGGGGAACCACGAGACGTACCGATCGCGGGTTGGGCGGGTGATGGACCTGATGCAGCGCGAAGGCCGCGTGGTGGTGTGGGTTGGGCAGCCGAACTTCGGGCCGGGCCGCGAAGAGATGGCGCTGCGCGTGAAGGACCTGAACGCGATCTTCGCGGAAGAAGCGGCGAAACGGCCGTGGGTGGTGTTCGTGGACACTTACGGGCTGACCTCGTGGTCCGATGGGTCGTTCGCCTGGGAACAGACGGATGTGTTCGGGAACCTGGTGAAGATCCGGCACGAGGACGGCGTGCATTTCACATCGGCGGGTGGGCGGCACCTGGCGGTGGGGGTGATGGGGGCGCTGTTCGGTCCGAGGTGACGTTTTCGCCCGGGGGGCGCAGGTTCGGTACCATAACCAGTCCCATGTCGATGCTTCCTTCGAGCACCCCGAGCACGCGCGTCATCGAGGAAACCGATGCGGACATTGAGCCGCCGTACCACCTGATCCTGCTCGACGACAACGAACACACCTACAACTACGTGGTCCACATGCTGGGAAGCATTTTCGGCTACGGGCGAGAGAAGGCGTTCGCGATCGCGTGCGTGGTGGATGCGCAGGGGCAGGCGATCTTGATGACGGGGCCGCGTGACGAGGTGGAGTTGAAGCAGGAAGCGGTGCATGCGTTCGGGGCGGACCCGCTGATGCCCGAGAGCAAGGGCAGCATGACCGCAATCATCGAACAGGCGAAATAGTTCGCCAAAATCAAACCTTTCAGTTCGCCAAATACTTCCCACTGGCCGCGCGTTCAGCTATATACTCCCGCCCGGCGTGTTCTATGGCAGCTATAGAAAACGTCGAAAGAACGAGGGGGATTCGAAACCGTGTCAGATTCGGAGAATTATTGGACTCGCAGGCTAGCCCGGCAGGGGCTCTCCCGCCGCCGCTTCGTCGGCGGCGCGGCCGTGACAGGTTTGGGCGCCGCAACCATGGCGCTCGTGGGCTGCGGCGATGATGACGACGACGATGACGATGGAAATGGCGGGGTAGCGACCGCCACAACCGCGCCGAGCGATGGTTCGCCGACCGCTGAGCCGACGCCGAGCGAGACGGCCATGACGCAGGGCGGCACGGCCCGGTTCACGAGCGCGGGAAACACCTGGGATACGTTCGACATCGACCGCAGCCGGTTCACGCCGGTTTCGGTGCTGTTCGGCTACACGAATCTGGGCGTGCTCCAGTGGAAGAGCTATACCGACGGGGTGATTGAAGGGGCGATGGCGGAATCGTACGAGCAGGGCGCCGATGATTCCGTGGTGTTCACGGTGCGGCCCGGTGTGACCTGGCACGACCGCGCGCCGGTGAATGGCCGCGAAGCGACGGCCGAGGATATCGCGTACTTCATGGAGCGGAACATCGCCGGCGTGACGCTCGATGGGATGGAAGACCCGAACTTCTACCGGAAGGCCGCCTTCCAGACGGTGGATAAGGTGGAGGTGGTGGACGCGACGCACGTGAAGGTGACGTTCAAGCGTCCCGACCCGTTCTTCCTGAACGTGCTGGCGGGCGCGTACGCGAAGGTGCAGGCTCGCGAAGCGGTCGAGCAGTTCGAGGGTGAGTACCAGAACCTAAAGAAGGAACTCATCATCGGCACGGGCGCGTTCACGGTGGAGGATTTCGCGGCAGAGGGCACGCTGACGCTCAAGCGCTTCGATGGGTTCCACAGCCCCGTGAACTATGACGGCATCCAGTACCTGAACCTGTTCACGGACCAGGCGGCGCAGCAGGCGGCGTTCGAACAGAAAGAGCTGGACGTCTTCTCGCCGACATCGAATGCGGTGATCGAGGACCTGTTGACGCGGCTGAAGGACCAGATCACGGAGCGGCGCGTGTTCAGCGCGAACCCGCAGGCTGGCACGTACTACGGTGGCGCCGCGCCGTGGAACAATCCGAACCTGATTGGCGCCATCTTCCGCGCGTTGAACCGGCGCGACCTCATCCAGTCGCTGCTCCAGGGCAAGGGCGTGCTCTCGGGCAATGTCCCGCCGACGCAGTCGGCGTTCGGCATCGACGAAGGTGAGCTGATTACGTTCCCCGGCTACCTCGAAGACCGCGCGAAGGACGAGGCCGAGGCGAAGGCGATGTGGGAAGCAGGCGGGGGAGCCGCGCTCGGCGACGTGACGGTCGATATCCCGGACATCTGGGAGGGGCTGTATTCGGGTGGTGCTTCGCTCATCACTTCGAACCTGAACCGGGTGTTGGGGAACACGTTCACCGCGAGGATCGAGCCGTACTCGACGATCACGACGAAGATCGTGAACCAGCAGTACGGCAACGGGAATGCGAACACCTGGTGGGGCTGGATCACGGAGATCACCGACCCCGAGCCTTCGCTGCTCCTCTACCTGACCCACAACTCGGCACAGCCGCAGTTCGCGCAGTACGGCGTGAAGATCGACGCGGTCGATTCGCTGACCAACAGCCTGGTGACGGAGTTCGACATCGCGAAGCGGCAGGAGATGGCGAAGGACGTGAACCGCGAGCTGCTGAAGGCGTACGGCGCGGGCGTGCACTACTCGCTGGTGGGTGTGAGTTCGGTGTTGAACTGGAACTACTACCACCCGGCGGAGACGGCGCCATTCGTGACCAGCCACATGGTTGGGACGGATGCCTGGCTGGATTCGAACGATCCGACGTGGCAGGGTCGCAAAGCCTAGCAGGCGAACGGAGGCTGCGACCCTTTATTCGGGGCCGGTGCGCGATGCGTGCCGGCCCCTGATCTTTGGTGTGAATGCGGAGGGGGCGCGCGTGAGAGGGTGGTGGTTCGGTTGGTTTGGGTTCGGCTGGGGGGTTTGGGAGAAAGGTTCGTGGCAGTTGCAGCGGTGTAGCGCTTACTGGCGTGCGCGCCTCTGAGGATGGTTCGGGATGGGTTGTGACTTGCGGCCATTCCTGGCGGGCCTCTGTTGTTGTGGTGGGTTGCCGCACCCTGTCTGGAGCGGTGGGTTTGTGGTTGGGGCGAATGTGACGCGCTTATCCTGCCCCGGCAGGATGCGCGCCTCTGATGGTTGTGGTGGAAATGGAAAGCCCCGGACCATTCGGTCCGGGGCTCCCTGGTTCGTGGCGCCTTAGGCGGGTGCCTAGTCCTGGCGGACCGGGCGCCTGCCGATGGCGATCATGCTGAGCCCGCCGCTGATGGCGATGAGTCCAGCGATGATGAGGAGGATGTTCCAACCAGCGGCCGTGCTGCCGAGGCCTGCGCCAGTATCCGGAGCCTGCGGCGTTGGGTCGCCGGGGCCGGGGGTGCGCTCGCCAGCGATGTCCTCATCGGGAGTGTTCGTGGCGGTCGGCTCGGTGGTTGGCGTTTCGCCCGTTTCCGGCGTGTTCGTCGGGGTTACCGGCGTGTTGGTCGGCGTTGGGGTCTCATCGAAGGTTTGCGGGCAATCGTTGATGTTCACGCAGCCTTCGATCTGGCGGTTGATGAACCCAAGGGTGACCGTTTCGCCATCGTTGATGGGCGCGGCCGTCCGGGAGATCTGGTCCGCCACCCAGCCAGCTTTCTGGGTTTCGGTGACGGTGTAGGTGCAGTTAATGGCTGCCGGCAGGTTGTTCCAGGAGACGGAGCCGCTGGCATCGGTGGTCTTCTGGCTGGGGGCGATGCCACAGCCGGTGAGCGTGAACGTCCAGCCCGCGCCGCCGTTGGCGCCGGCGGGGTTGGCGTTGTTGAAGATGGTCTTCGTGGCGACGATGTTGACGCGCGCCCGTTCGTTCAGGAAGCGGACGATGATCGTCTCGCCGCCGACGATGACGACATCGGGGCTGGCATCAGCCGAGATTGGGCCGCCATCGACGTCAGAGCCTACGAACACCCAGCCGGGCTGGAGCGTCTCGGAGGTGGTGAGAACGGT
>CALFYR010000211.1 GCA_937954195.1 uncultured Dehalococcoidia bacterium | reverse complement strand
ATGTTCAACGTCCTCGGCGAGCCGATCGACAACCTGCCATCGCCGACGGACGCCCCTCGCTGGGGTATTCACCGCGAACCGCCTTCGTTCGAAGAGCAGGAGACGGCGCCGTCCGTGCTCGAGACCGGCATCAAGGTCATCGACCTCATCGCTCCGCTCGTCCGCGGCGGTAAGGTCGGCCTGTACGGCGGCGCCGGCGTCGGCAAGACCGTGGTTATCCAGGAGCTGATTTCGAACATCGCGCGCGAGCACGGTGGCTACTCCGTGTTCGCCGGCGTGGGCGAGCGCTCTCGCGAAGGCAATGACCTCTGGCATGAAATGAAGGACTCGGGCGTGCTCCCGAAGATGGCGATGGTCTTCGGCCAGATGAACGAGCCGCCTGGAGTGCGCCTCCGCGTGGCCCTCACCGGTCTCACGATGGCCGAATACTTCCGCGATGAAGAGGGCCGCGACGTGCTGTTCTTCGTCGATAACATCTATCGCTACACGCTCGCCGGCATGGAAGTGTCGGCGCTCCTTGGCCGCATGCCTTCCGCCGTGGGCTACCAGCCGACGCTCGCGACCGAAATGGGCGACCTTGAAGAGCGCATCACGTCGACCAAGAAGGGCTCGATTACGTCGTTCCAGGCCATCTACGTGCCCGCCGACGACTACACCGACCCTGGCGTGGCGACGACCTTCGGCCACCTGGACGCGGTTGTGGCGCTGGAGCGCTCGCTCGCCGAGCAGGCGCTCTTCCCGGCCATGGACCCGCTGACCTCGTTCTCCCGCGCTCTCGAACCGCGCGTTGTGGGCCAGGAGCACTATGAAATCGCCCGTGGCGTCCAGTCGGTGCTGCAGCGCTACAAGGACCTCCAGGACATCATTGCCATCCTCGGCATCGATGAACTCTCCGACGACGACAAGCTGACCGTGGCCCGCGCCCGCAAGATCCAGCGCTTCCTCACTCAGCCGATGTTCGTGGCCGAGCAGTTCACCGGCACGCCGGGCCAGTACGTACCGGTCCGGGAGACGATCCGCGGGTTCAAGGAAATCCTTGAAGGTCTCCACGACGGCCTTCCGGAACAGGCCTTCTACATGGTCGGCAACATCGACACGGCCATCGAAAAGGGCCGGCAGCTGGCGGAGGGCTAGGCCATGCCACTCACCGTCGAGCTCGTCACGGCGGAACGTGTCGTGCGCGTGGAGCGCGGCGTCGATGCGCTCATCGTGCCCGGAAGCGAGGGCCAGCTCGCCATCTACCCGAAGCACGCGGCGCTGATGACAACGCTGCAGGGTGGCGAACTCGTCTTTCGCCGCGCGGGCGTTGAGGAAGCGTTCGCGGTTACGGGCGGATTCATGGAAGTCCGCTCCGACCACGTGACGATCCTCGCGGACGCCGCTGAGGCAGCCGAGGAAATCAGCCTTGAGCGTGTCGAAGCGGCGCGAGCCCGCGCTGAAGAGCGCATCCGGATGTTCCGCGAACGCGGCAATGTCTCGGAAGAGGACATGGCGCGGGCGCAGGCCGCGCTGGCCCGCTCGCTGTTGCGTCTGAAGGTCGTCCAGCGGCGGCGTCGCACCACCGGGCGTCAGCAGCTGTGGCCTGGGGGCATTACCCACGTTCAAAACCCGCCG
>CALFYR010000210.1 GCA_937954195.1 uncultured Dehalococcoidia bacterium | reverse complement strand
CGTGGAAAGCCCGGTCGAGCCGACTTCTCCGATCACGTCGCCACGATTCACGTAATCGCCGACCTGCACGAGGCGCTTCTGCATGTGGCCGTAGCTCGAGAAGATCCCGCCTCCGTGGTCGATCGCGACGAGCTCGCCGCGAATGAGCGTGAGCTCGGACATGACGACCCGGCCGTGGTTCGTACTCTTGATTTCGGTGCCGAAGGGCGCGCCGATGTCGGTTCCCCCGTGGTGGCCGGAACGCGGCCCGCCGTTAAACGAGCGCTGCTCGCCGAAATACCCCGAGATGCGGATGTTCGCCCCGCCGAGTGGGATGGGGATGATCCAGGGCAGCGTCCATTCCCGGTCTGTTAGTCCCTGGTAGAGCGCGGTCAGGCGGGGACCTTCGTTCTCCAGGGGCGGCTGCGTCGGCCCCGGGTCGGGGGTGGCATTCGGGTCCGGGGTCGGAGGAGGTGGAAGGATGATGTCGTCGAACGTCCATTCAGTGGCGCGGACGCTGATCGCGTTGTCGTAGTTGAGAAGCTGACCCTGCATGTCGACCAGTTGGACCAGGAGCGAGGTGGGGCCAGGCGGATCGAGCACGCCGAACGGGACAATACCTTCGAGACCTTCTGGAGAGGTAACGAGCTGGTAGGTCCGGCCGAACACCGTGGCGAAACCCGCCTGTGCCTGGGTGACCCGCAGGTAAATCGCGCCACCCTGGAACGGCGTGGCCTGCGACAGATGCAGCGTCGGGAAGAAGCCATCGTTGCCAAGGTTCGGATTGAAGATCCGGTAAGGAGGTCCCTCCTGGGCCTGCACGATGACCGTTGCGCCCGGCTGGGCCGGGACGGTCGCGGCAGTAACCTGCGAGGGCTCGGTCCGATTGAGCAAGGGGACGGCAGCCATCCGGCCCATCGCTGCAGCGAAAAGGCCACCGGACGCGCCCAGGAGCAGACGGCGGCGGGTAACCATCGTGTCGAAACGGTAACGCGGGCGGCTGGCCCCGTCACCCGCGGAAGGTAAATTCCGGGTCAGAGCGGTCCGCGTAGCGCCTTCCGGGCGGCATCGCGCGATGCATCGACCACCGCCATGACGCCCGGCGGATCGGGGATGCCATCGAGTACGAAGTTCGTTTGCTGCCCGGCAGTCTGACAGCGGACATCGCCGAAATTGAACACGGTCTGCAGCATGCCACTCCGAACCACCCGGATATCCTCGACGTCGACAAGATCGGCGGAGGCCATCACGTGGTGGAACCAGTGGCGTTTGATCGAATCGACGAGACGCTGGTTCGTTACCGCCCAGATGTCGTTTTGGTAGCGGTACCACGTGAAATACGCGCGGACAGCCCAAACCACCACCCAGAGCGCCATCACCAGCAGCGTGAGTTGACCGGCAATCCCATCAAACCCGTAGGTCGCCCGTACAAGGAACACCATCGCCAACGGCGGGAGGACACCTGCCGCGACCACCCACGCCAGGCGCAACGTGAAGTACAGCCAGTGGCGGCGAGCCACCAGGAGCACTACCTCCTCGTCCTGGAGGACGAACGGCAGCTTAATGCCATTCTTCTCGGCGGCGTTGGATTCGCTCTCGGTGGTCATGGGCCGAACCAGGCGGCAGACGCCGTCCGCGTGCTCATCTCAGTCACCGTATCCAGCGCCGGCAAGGGGTGACCGCGCTTCGGCGCGCATGCGGGCAAGCAGGCGGTTTGAAACCGGGCGTGCCCCGGGGTGGACGCCACCGTTGCCGTCCGCAGCGGCGCGCCAGGCGGCCTCCCGGCGCGCTACCTCGGCCGGATCGTCCAGCTCTTTGCAGTCCAGCCTGTCGGTATTCACGTCGACCACAACCGTATCGCCATCCTGCAGGAGAGCGATGGGCCCGCCGCTGATGGCCTCAGGTGAAACGTGGCCAATCACCAGGCCCACGGATCCGCCCGAGAACCGGCCGTCGGTCATCAGGCCGATGGTGATGCCCTTCTGGCGGCACAGGGTGGTGATGCGGGACGTGGGGTCGAGCATCTCGGGCATACCGGGCGCGCCTCGTGGGCCTTCGTACCGAACCACAACCATGTCCCGGTCGGCGAAGACATCAGGCGAACTATCCAGCATCGCCAGGAGAGCCGCCTCGCTGTTGAACACCCGCGCTCGACCGACAAACGTCCCGTTTTCGAGCCCGCCCTCGACGCCGGCGACTTTGATGACCGCGCCGCCCTGGGGCGCCAGGTTGCCGTGGAGCAGGCGCAGACCGCCGGTTGGCTTGTACGGCGAACGGAATGAGTGCAACACGTCCTCATCCGGGGCGCCGGGTGAAAGTCGTTCGACTTGCTCCGCAAGTGTTTCTCCGGTGCAGGTCAGGCAGCTGCCATCGAGGAACCCGCCGGCCAGCAGGTCCTTCACCACGACCTGCAGCCCGCCCTTGTCGTCCACGTCTTCCATGTAATAGCGGCCGAACGGACGGACATCCGCCACCACAGGTACGCGGCGGGAAAGGTCGTTGAATTCGGCCTCGGAGATCACTTCCCGCCAGAAATCGATGCCGGCGGCCCGGGCGATTTCGACGCTGTGCAACACAACGTTTGTGGAGCCGCCAAGCGCAATCGCGACCGTTAGCGCATTGCGAAGCGCGGCCGGAGTCACGATGTCGCGGGGCCGGATGCCCCGTTCAGTCATGGTGACCAGGCAGTTCACGAGTTCGCGCGGGAACTCATGGATGCGGCGGGGATCCTCGGCCGTCGGCGAAACCATCTGCAGGGGCTCCATCCCAAGGACGGCGATGAAGGACTGCATGGTGTTGTACGTGTACATCGCCGCACAGCTCCCGTAGCCGGGGCACCCGTGCATGGCGTAGCGCGTCCGCAGCTCGTCGCTGGGATCGCCGGCGGCCTGAAAGGCCGAGACAAGGTCGATGCGTTCACCGGTCTCCGGGTCAACCCCGGGCATAATGGAACCATCGGAAAGCAGCACCGTCGGGACGTTGTGCTCGAGTGCTGCGGCGAGCGTGCCAACCGGCGGCTTGTCGCAGGCGACCACCGCTACGACTCCCTGAACCGAGTTCGCGGCCAGGTGGAGCGTTACCGAGTCGTGGACCACCTCCCGCCCAATGAGCGAAAACCGCATGCCCGGCGTGCCATTCAACTGCCCATCGGAAACACCGATGGTGTAGGCCGGGGCGATGAGTCGAACCGCCAGCCCGTCCTTCGTGATCCGGTCGGACAGCGCCTGCTGGAGGGCTTCAACCTTGCTCGTGACGCCTATGTAGCACTGGCTATCCCCGAGGTTGCCAATAACGCCCCATACCGGGTCGTAGATCCTTGTTGGATCCTGGCCAAGAACGCGTGCGGTGCCGACACGCTGGACATCCCGCCCCGGGTTTCGGGAAACAAAAGGCTGCTCGGAAGACGTACTCATGGGACGGAATGTTCGGCCATGCGGCCCGCCGCGGCAATTCGAACAAACACCCTCGCCTGGTGCCGCTGGAGGAAGTACCCCCAAGTGTGTCGCCAGCACAGTGGGTTGTTGAAAGCAACTCGCCTGACGTATCTTAATGTCGGGAGACAGGTTCCATGCGACGCACGAGTTTCGCGGATATGCAGTGCTCAGTTGCCCGGACACTCGAAGTGGTGGGCGAGTGGTGGACGATGCTCGTCATTCGGGAGGCGTTCAACGGCGTTCGCCGGTTCGACGACTTCCAGAGCCGCCTGGGGATCGCTCGCAACGTGCTCGCCGCCCGACTCCAGAGCCTTGTCGACCACGGCGTCCTCGAGCGCCGGCAATACCAGGACCGGCCACCGCGCTGCGAATACCGGCTGACCGAAAAAGGCCGCGACCTGTATCCGGTGCTGGTTTCGATGTTGACCTGGGGTGACCGGTGGACCGCCGGGCCCGAAGGTCCTCCTATCACACTGACCCATGAGTGCGGCCACCAGCCGGACGCGACGCTGGTATGCGGGCATTGCGGCGAAAAGCTGGACGCGCGGCAGGTTCGCGCCGAGCGCAACCCGAACCTCGCTTCAACTCCAACAAGTTAGTCACTGGTGAATTGGTCTGATGCATGGCAGACTTCCCACGGGCAGATGGGGCGCCCGGAGGGACTAGGCAGGTGACCCAGGATTCGGCGGTGGTTGTCGGAGCTGAGGAACTCCCGGAAGACTCCGAACAAACCTCGAAAATCTTCTACGGATACTGGCTGATCGGCGCCGCATTCGTCGCCAAGCTCATTTCAGTCTGATCGCAGAATTAT
>CALFYR010000209.1 GCA_937954195.1 uncultured Dehalococcoidia bacterium | reverse complement strand
GGGGTGCTGCGGCGAGAGGACGACCGTCCCCGCGTCCATGCTGTATTCGGCCGGGTCGGAAGGGCAAAACTGCCAGATATCGTCCGTCTCCATGGCGTGGAAGCCAGCGACCATCATCCCCGCCAATGGCGGCTCATCGCTGATCACCGAGTAGCTCCCGTAGGGCCCGTCTTCCAGGAAGCCGCTGCTGCTGGCGGGCTGAATCCCGAGATAGAGCCAGGAGAAGTCGTAGTTGCCCGGGCCATCAACCCACCCCGATGGGCCCCACTGACTCCCGGTTCGGACCGAAAGGTAGGTACCATCCACCGGCGCCTGCTGCGTGACTTTCACACACACGGCCCACGCGGGACGCGAGGGCGAAATCGTCGCCTGGGAGTACTTGCCATAGGCATTGAGGTCGGCCGGGCAATCGGGGTTCGGGTCGGTGGATTCGAACGCGGCATAGCCGAGCACGTACCACCCCGGCGCCACCGGGTCCGACGGGAAGAGGAAGTGGTAGACCGGGTCGATATCTGTGCGGGAACCGACAAGCGATGTTGAGTCCACACCCCAGTCGGCCCATGTGGCGTTCAACCCCTGTGCGACAACCGTCCCCTGCCAGTCCACCCCGAGGGGACCATCGACCTTCATGGTGAACCGGATGTCGGGGATGGTATCGACGGCCATGACGCACATCGCCCAATGCGGTTTCTCCTCGGTGATGCCCAGGTAGGTTTTCGATGGTTCGTAGAGCGAGGGGTCGGACGGGCAATCGGGGAAGATGCTGTCGGACTCGAAGCTGTAAAAGCCGTAGGTCCAAAGGCCGGGCTTGGGCTGGTTGGTGGGGTGGACCCAGTAGGTGCCGGGCTTTCCGTTGTGCCAGTGGCCGCTCACGCCGCCTACCAGATCAGCGAGGAGCGGATCGTTGTTTCCGAACGGGACGTCCAGCTTGCCGGCCCAGAAGCCGGGCACGCTTGGAGCGACGAACTCGATGGTCAGAAGGCTGCCCGGAATGCCGCCTTCCGGCATGACGGCGATGCAGACGACCCAGTTCGGGTTGGCGGGCGTGACTTCGAAGGTCGGGTCGTCGGTGTAGTCGAGTGTGTTTAGCCCGCAGTGACTCCAGCCGCCGCCCGCGATGATGCGGTAGCCGTAGACTTCCCAGCCGGGCGCAACCGGTGCGCCCGGGATGACCGTGAACTCCCCTTCCTCGACGTCCTGGAGGGCATCGACCCTGGTGAACGCGCCATGGTTGTCCCAGTTGGTCCACGCGAGGTCGTTGCCGAGCGGGTCTTCGATCACGCCCTGCCACTGCAGGTCTTCCATATCGTGGTCCAGGATGAAGATGTCGATCTGGCTGCCGGAGACGACCAGCTCTTCGACCTGCTGGTTGGAATCGGCTGGCTTCGCTGAAGCGAGTTGTGGTGTTGCCGCGTCCGCGAAGAAGAACGCGCTTGCGAGGATGAGTGCGAGGACCGCGGCGATTACGCCGTGTCTGCGCAGGATTCGGAAGTGGTTCACCTAAGGCTCCCTGGTGGTGTCTGGATTCGAGTTTCGGCACGAAGGGAGCCAGTTGCGTCCGTAGACTTGCGCATACGTACTACGTATTTCGTGCTGGCGGATGAGAAGCGGCGGGGCCTTCAGATTCAGGCGGGGCGAAGAGACGACGGTTTCTCATCCCAAAGGCCTAGGCGTTGTGTGGAGCGACTCACAGAGAGATACGCATCCGGGATCGACACTGCCGGGCATGAACGCGTCAGCAACCCCCGAGGCCGTCCGGGGAGCCGTGATCGCATTCGATGAGTTCGTCCTGGATATCCCCGGCTTCGAGCTTCGATGTGATGGCACCCCTGTTCCCATGGAGCCGCAGGTCTTCGAAGTACTGAAAGTCCTTGTGGAGCGGGCAGGGGAGATCGTGACGAAGGACGAAATCCTGGACCTGGTGTGGCCGGAGCGGTACGTCACCGAGGCTGCCCTGAACAGCCGCGTGATGGCTGCCCGCAAAGCCATCGGCGATAGCGGGAAAGACCAGAAGTACATCAAGACGATCCACGGGCGTGGCTACCGGTTCGTTGGCCAGGTGCGCGAACCCGCCCCACACGCTCACCCGGTACAGGCGATCCCGACCGTGACGCCCCGGATCGTCGCGGCGCCGGCCGGTCCGGTCGCGAGCACCTCGTTCGTCGGCCGGGAAAGTGAACTTGAACAGCTGGTCGAGCTGGCACGCGCCGATTGCCGTATGGTCTCGATCATCGGGCCGGGCGGGATCGGCAAAACGCGCATGGCGATGGAGCTCAGCAGGCGGCTGCAGGCGCGCGGCCTGCACGTCGTGTACGTGCCGCTCGAAACCATTGACCTGGCGGGGCTGGCGCCGGCGATGGCCGAGGCGGCCGGCTTCAAGCTCTCGGGCGAGGACATCGCGGGGAGCCTTGCGTCGCACCTTGGCGGTTCGGAGATGGTGTTCGTGCTCGACAACTTCGAGCACCTGATCCCTGAGGGCCGCGATGTTATCGCCCGCCTCCTGGAGGCGGCCCCCGGCGTGCGCATGGTGGTGACATCGCGCGCGGTGATTGGGCTGCGCGGCGAGTGGGTGTTTCGCGCTGAGGGACTTTCCATCGCGGCGGAGG
>CALFYR010000208.1 GCA_937954195.1 uncultured Dehalococcoidia bacterium | reverse complement strand
GTCATGGTCGATGCCCAGGGCCGCTCGAGCTTCTTCCCGGTGGCCCCCGCTCGTAAGCGGGCCATCTGCACCTTTGAATACACCTACTTCGCCCGCCCTGATTCCCGAATCGGCGGGCAACTTATTTATCCCGCCCGCGAAGCCATGGGCGCGCAACTCGCACGCGAATACCCGGTCGAAGCCGACCTCGTCATCGGCGTCCCCGATTCCGCGATCCCGGCTGCAATCGGCTACGCCCGCGAAGCCGGCCTCCCCTACCGCGAAGGCCTCGTGAAGAACCGCTACGTCGGCCGCACATTCATCCAGCCCGACCAGCGCATCCGCGAAGCCGGCGTCAGCCTCAAGTTCAACGCCCTCTCCGATGTCCTCGCGGGTAAGCGCGTCGTCGTCGTCGATGACAGCATCGTGCGTGGCACCACCACGCCCCCGGTTATGAACCTCCTCCGCCGCGCCGGCGCTTCGGAGGTCCACGTCCGCATCACCACCCCACCCATCGTTTCGCCGTGCTTCCTCGGCGTCGATATGGCCACCAAGGCCGAGCTCATCGCCGCCAACCACAGCGTCGAGGAGATCCGCCAGCACATCGGCGCCGATACCCTCGGGTTCCTCAGCATCGATGGCCTCAACCGTGCCACGGGCCAGCCCGCCGAAGACCTCTGCAACGCCTGCTTCACCGGCGAATACCCCCTCAACGTACAGATCCACCTGGACAGGATGGATGCCCGCACCCGCGAACCCGTCCTCGCCGCCTTCGAAAGCCTCAACCGCGCCGGCCGCCCCTAACCGCCCTGATATACTCGGTCGCATGACAGTCGTACCGCTTGGCGACCAGCTCGTATCCACGGGACTGCTGGAGGTTCGGGAGGACGGCACCATCGTGGTGCCCGAGGAAGTCCTCCGCGCCGCCAAGATCTGCCCCGGCGCCAAAGTTGGCTTCGCCATACGCGAAGACGGCGAGGTCATCCTGGCTGTCCGCGACCCCGATCAGGCGTGGTTCTGGACTGAAGAATGGCTGGCCGGCGAACACCAGGTGGAGTTGAAACTGCGCGAAGGCGGCCCCCGCGAGGTACTGACCGAGGAGGAATTCCTCGCGAAGCTCGAAAGCATGCTGAACCAATAGCCCGTGCCGACCTATGAGTTCGATGCGAAGGTCGCCCGTGAGTATCTCGCCCTGACACCCGCCATGCGGCGAATGTTCCTCATCGCGGTTCGCCAATTGGTCGAGGATCTCCGCGGTGGCGGCAAGCCGCGGCCCTCGCTGCGGGTGAAACGGGTCGCCACACATCCCGGAGTATGGGAGATGTCGTGGGCACCAGATGGACGCGCGACCTTCGAGTACGGCCCGGAGGTTAATCCGGGTGATCCTCATGTGATCTGGCGCCGTGTAGGCAGCCACGACATCTTTCGGAACCCGTAGCTCCTCGTGCGTAGCTCCCTACGGCATCCCCGCCAGCGAAGCCCCCGGCCCAACCTCCCCGTACCCCATCGCCTCGTGGTTCGCCGACCTCAGCGCTTCCATGAGATGTTCCGTGATGTCGCCCACCACATACTCCGAAACGTACACCTTCACGGTGGAACCCCCCGGCAGCCAGACAACCCAGCTAGTCGTCCCGTTGGGCAGATTGACCTCGCCAGGCGTCCGCTCCACCCCGCGAAACGGCTCTGGGCTGAAGTAGCCCGCGGGCGGTATCCCACCGCGTGGCCGAATCTGTACTTGAATCGGCGGGACGCAACTCGGCTCCGGCCCTGAATCGACCTTGCACGCCCCATAGACCAGGTGCCAACCCGAAGGGACGCTCGCGAACCTGGTTAGCGCGTAACCCTCGAACTCTTCGCCCAGCCAGAGGATCGGTATGTCGTTCACGGCCGGTGCGTCAGCCAGAGCGGTCTCGTCCAGCTCGCCGGTCCAGATCTCGTCCCCGTCCTCCAATCTCACCACCAGTTCGCCTCCAGGGTCCGTCGGCTCGGTGCATAGGCCGACCAGCCAGTACCCAAACGCCATGACGATCAGGACAGAAACCGGCACAACAACCTTGTAGTTCACGAGTCCCTCCTCGCCGCCTGAACGTTCGCCATCCTACACCCGTGCCCCGTGTGACCTCCTTCCTTCTCCCTCGTTCTCCAACCACCTACCCTTGAACGCTCGTGGATTCCCGAGCCGCCAACCGCAACGTCACACTCCTCTATGCCTACTGGGGACTCCGCGAGTTCCAGTTGTGGCTCCCCGTGTGGGTTGTCTTCCTCACCCTCGAACAGGGCTTCACCCTCACCGCCGTCACCTCCGTCGAAGGCCTCTATCTCGTCGGCATCGTCCTCCTCGAAGTCCCCACCGGCGCCATCGCCGACCGCTA
>CALFYR010000207.1 GCA_937954195.1 uncultured Dehalococcoidia bacterium | reverse complement strand
CGCTGCTTCTCGGGGGATAGTTTCCGCATCTCTTTCCTCCGGCGACGGTAGGTTGGTTCGGGCCTACTTCAGCAGGCCCTTCTCCGTCAGCGCCTTCTTCATCGTCGAACCAATCTCCGCCGGCGAATCCGAGACCCATGCGCCCGCATCTCGCAGCGCGGCCTTCTTGTTCTCCGCCTTGCCGTCTTCGCCCGAGATAATCGCGCCCGCGTGGCCCATCCGGCGGCCGGGAGGCGCCGTCGCACCGGCGATGAATGCCACCACCGGCTTCTTCACGTGCTGCTTGATGTACGCCGCCGCTTCCTGCTCCGCCGAACCACCGATTTCGCCCACCATCACGATGGCGTCGGTATCCGGGTCCTCGTTCAGCATCCGGATCGCTTCTACCTGCCGCGTCCCGATGATCGGGTCACCGCCCACGCCGATGCACGTGCTCTGTCCGATGCCCTCGTTCGTGAGCTGTGCGACAACTTCGTACACCAGCGTCCCCGAGCGGCTCACCACGCCAACCCGGCCCGGCAGGAACACATCGCCCGGCATAATGCCGACGCGCGTCTTCGTGCTTGGCGTAATTACGCCTGGGCAGTTCGGGCCGATGAGGATGCTGCTGCTCCCCTGGAGCGCGGCCTTCACCTTCACCATGTCCAACACCGGGATTCCCTCGGTGATGCACACGATCAGCGGGACCTTGGCGGCCGCCGCCTCAAGGATGGCGTCCGCCGCGAACGGCGCCGGCACGAAGATGATGCTCACGTTCGCGCCCGTCTTCTTCACGGCCTCATCAACCGTCGTGAAGATCGGCACCCCATCCTGCTCCTCGCCACCGCGCTTCGGGTGAATCGCGGCGACCACGTTCGTCCCGTAGGCGATAGAGCGGCGCATATGGTTCGCGCCTTCGGTCCCAATTCCCTGGACCATCAGGCGAGTGTTTGCATCAACGAGCACGGCCATGCAGCAAGTATCCGGTGGTCAGTTTTCCGATTCGGCAGAAGGGGCACGGGGTTCGGATTCCCGACGGGAGAGGATACAGGCCCGGAGCCCTAGCGGCGATCCCGGGAGAGCGTTGCTGCTAAGATGGGGCCATGACTGCCCCCGCTGTGCCACTCGTCACTGTGGATCCCGAGATTCTCGGCGGCACACCTGTTTTCGCCGGTACCCGCGTGCCAATCTCAACGCTTCCCGACTGGTTGGCGGCCGGTTACACCCTCAATGACTTCCTCGACAACTTCCCGTCGGTGTCTCGTGCGCAGGCGGCTCGGTTCATCGAGGAGGGTGCGGCCCTCCTACTGGAGCGGTATGGCGCACCTGCTTCTTGATGAAAACCTGCCTCGGCTCTTGCTGAAGCACCTCGCCCCTCACACCGGGAAGACGGTCCAGCAGATGCGATGGAGTGGCACGAAGAACGGGCGTTTGCTTGAGCGGGCATCTCCCGAGTTCGACGCTCTTGTGACCATCGATCAGGGTCTTCGCTTCCAGCAGAACCTTAGGAACTTCGACATCGGCGTGATCTTGCTTGATGCCCCGTCGAACCGTCCTGAAGATGTCGTGCCTTTGGCACCGGGGATCATCGATGCCGCCTATGTCGTGGGCCGGGGTGAACTCGTAGTCGTCTCCTGAGGCCGGCGCCCCTCCATTAGCTTCAGCAGCCGCCGCCACTCATCCCCCGCCAGCGGCTTGTACACACCCGGGAACTGCGCCCGGAGCTCCTCCGCATGGCTCCGATAGCGCTCGCTCAGGATCCCCATGGTCATCAGCGTCGCAGGCGCCAGCTTTCGGCCCGCGTTGTCCGCGATTTCCTGCAGCAGCTCCATGGCCACATACGCGTCCTGGTGCAGCCCCAGCACGTCCTGCATTGCCGTTACCCGCGCGCTGAATTCCAGCGCCGGCTTGCCGTAGATCCCGTTGCCCACGAACTCCAGCGCGTAACGCAGCTTCTTCGCATCGATGCGAAGCAGGTGGTAGCTGTCCGGTGGCGAACTCTTCTTGATCCTGTCGCCGGCCTTCCGAAGCTTTTGGTAGCGCTTCTCCACCAGGTCCGGCGCCACCGCAAGCACAGGTGTCCGTCCCGGCGCGAACGAGCGCGGTGGCCCGAACTTCAACGCCGCCTCGAACCGCGTCAGCAGCCGCTCGTACCTCCGGGAATCCAGTGCCGCAAGCATCCGCTTCCGCGCCGCGTTGCGCCGCCCCACCAGGATCTCCTCAATCGCGTCGAGCGTGTGGGCCCGTTCATCAGGGAACCCCGCCCTCCACTCGCCCATCCGTTCCAGTTGCACGTCCAGGTCCCGCACTTCGCCCAGCGTGCTCGCAATCCATCCGAACTCATCGCGGAACGCCAGCATCCGCTGCGAAAGGAACGGACGGAACGCCGCCATCGCCGCCCGCAACCGGCGCGTCGCAACCCGCATGTCGTGCAGCGCCTCGATGTCGTCGCCGAGCCGCGTGCCGGGCTCGTTCACCCGGAAGACGCCGAACTGCTTCCGCAGCACCGCGTAGGCCACCTGGCCGACCGTCATCTCCGGTGAGACCGCCGTCGGCCCGACATCCGCCGCTCCACTCACGCGTTGCCCGGTGGCGATCAGCGCCGATTCGAACTTGGAGGTGGTCGCTTCGCTCAGCCCATTCGCTGCCACCATCGCGTCCACAAAGATCCGCGCGCGCTCGATGGCGTCCGGACTAACCTCAACCTCCACCCGCGAGAGCCGCACCGGCACATCCTCCCCCACGGGGATGGACGTCTCATCCAGCGCAATCTCCCCGATCGGACCGGCCTCATCGCTCAGATCGAACGTCTTCCGGCTCGTGTTCACCTGGAAGATGGGGGCAAGGTCCTGCCGGCCGCAGACCGCCCGCAACGCGGCGCCGCAGGGGCCGGGCGCGCGCAACGCGTCGATCATTCGCCCGTCGAGGGTCTCGGTCAGTTCGCGGCGGACGCGCATTCCGCCGCTCGCGCTCGCCATCGCCTTCAGCGTGAGCTCGGCTGCGTCGCCCTTCCGCCGCACCCGACAGGTGTACCCCGAATGATGGACCCGCCAGTCGGCGGTATCGAAGTAGGTGTCTTCCAGCTGTTTCTGGCCGCTCGGGGCAACCGTGAACCCGGGAACGGCCTGTCCCTCAATCCATCGCAGCACGGGCCGCGTATCGAGCGCGGCATACTGCCATTCCACTTCTACCGTGTCGCTGGCCATGGGACGCCAATCATACCCGTTTGGTTCGTTTCGAACCGTCTACCGCCTCATGTCTCCAGCACGAACCTGAACGAGCCGACCTTCCCGTCGGCGCCATCTCCCAGTTCCATCACGAGGCTGGGATCGAAAATCCCGTCCGAGGCGTTCCGATCCTCACCCGGGAAGTACAACTGCGTCGTCAGGACAGGCCGGTTCGGCGCCTGCACCTTCACATGGATGTGCCGCGTTCGTCCTGGATACAACCCGGGGACGATTGTCTCCAGCAGGTATTCGCCGTTCGCCCCCGCGAACTGGTGACCCCGCAACCGGTACCCCTCGTTGTCGTATTCCCCGGCATCGTCACACTGCCAGAACTCGATGAGCGCGCCAGCCACCGGAACGCACCCGGTCGAGACCACGTCGCCGGTCAACATCAGGCGGGTGCCGCTCATCCCAGCCTCCAGAAGCGATGTCCGCTCGGGCGTATCGGGCGTGAAGAACGGCCCCTCGGTCTGCGCGATGGTCGGCTCGTCATCCTCATCGGCGCATTGAGGTGTCGGCGGCAATGTCGCCTGTGCCGCGGTAGTGCCGGTCGCCGTCGCCGTGCTCGAACCGGGGCTACTGTCCGTGCCATCAGCCGAGGTTGCCGTGGCCGTGACATCGGGTTCGCCCGAATCACTGCACGAAACAAGGAGCGGCAACGGCGCACCCGCCACCAGCGCCACCGCCTTCCGCCGCGAAATCAAGCGCCGCGAGTCACCCATATCCTGCTCCCGTTCGAAGGTTCGTCCATCCTGCCTCACCTCCCATCACAACCCCGTAAAGACCGGGGGCGTCACGGAGAACCGCGCACGCAGTAAGCGGTTCGTGAACAACCACGAGTGGCCGCGGCAGCCTCGAAGCGTCCCCCCCAATCCAAAATCCAAAATCGGCAATCCAAAATCCGGTCACGCTCTCCGGATGGTCAGTCCCCCATCCACCGGTAGTGCCACCCCGGTCAGAAACGAGGCGGCCGGCAGCGCGAAGCTCAGCGTCATCTGCGCCACTTCCTCCGGCGACCCATAGCGGCGAAGAGCCGTCCGCTGGTGGGCATACTTCGACTTCATCTCCTCGGGGATCGGCTCCGTCATCCCGGTACGGATCGGTCCGGGGCAGATGCAGTTCACCGTGATCCCTTCCTTGCCGAACTCCAGCGCCAGCGACCGCGTCAGCCCGATGACCCCGTGCTTGGCCGCCGTGTACGGGCTGTTCCCGGGCGTCGCCCCCAGCCCCTCCGTGCTCGCGATGTTGATAATCCGCGGGCTCGCCGATTTCCGCAGGTGAGGTAGCGCCGCCCGGATGGTGTGCGTCATCGAAGTCAGGTTCACCGCCAGCACCCGCGCCCACGCCTCGTCGTACTCGTCCGACTCGATCGGCTTCGCGGCCGAAATCCCCGCGTTGTTCACGAGGATGTCGAGCCCGCCGAACTCCGCGACTACCTCCTCCACCAGCCGGTTCACCGCCGTCCGGTCCGATACGTCGCACGCCCACGCTTTTCCCATCGAACCCGCATCCCGTATCGCCTGCGCCACCGCCTCCACGGGCTCCCTGTTCTGGTCCACCGCCGCCACCTTCGCACCCTCATCCGCGAACAGAAACGCCGTCGCCCGCCCCATCCCGCTCCCCGCGCCCGTAACCAGCACCACCTTCCCCTCAACCGACCTGCTCAACTCCGTCAACCGCGCCATACGCATCCCTCCGTTCAGTGCGCGCGATTGTAGCGATAGTCACGAACCGTCGCGGAAGCTCCCCCTCGCCCGCAGCGTCGGGAGAGGGGGCTGGGGGGTGAGGGCCATTTCGCGCGCCAGGAACCCGTCCATTTCCCACCAATCGCCGCCTAATCACCGTCAATCGAAAATCGACAATCGAAAATTGGTTGCGGTTCCCGCCCCACCCCAGCATGCTACGGCCACGCATTCGACACCCCGTCAGGAGTTCCTTCCCATGCCCATGGCCCTCGATGGCATCAAAGTTCTCGACCTCTCCCGCCTCGCCCCCGGCCCGCATTGCTCCATGCTCCTCGCCGACTTCGGCGCCGATGTCACGCTCGTCGAAGCGGTGCCCGGCGCTTCCGCCAAGCTCGGTGGCGGCGGCCTCCGCCGCAGCGAATCCGCCGACCGTGCCGCCGCCTACAACGCCCTCGGCCGCGGCAAGAAATCGATCGCCCTCAACCTC
>CALFYR010000206.1 GCA_937954195.1 uncultured Dehalococcoidia bacterium | reverse complement strand
AGACAACCGCCAGGTCTTCAACGATGAGCCAGCCGATCGCGACGCGTCCGTGTATGGAGCTGAGCAGGCCGCGCTCATCGAGTGCCCGAACGAGTACGACGGTACTGGCGACACTTACGGCAAGACCGAGCACGAGCGCTTCGCGCCAATCCATGCCGAAGAATTCGCCGAGCCCGATGCCAATCAGCGCGATGATGCTGATCTGGAGGGCCGCGCCGGGAATGGCGATGCCTTTCACCGACATGAGATCGCGAATGTTGAAGTGAAGACCGACGCCAAACATGAGGAAGACGACGCCGATTTCGGCGAGTTCCTGGAGAGTGTGCAGGTCGGCCTCGTAGCCGGGCGTGAATGGGCTCAGGAAGAGTCCGGCGACGATATAGCCAACGATCGGTGACAGGCGGAGTTGTTTGGCCGTGAACCCCCCAACGAACGCGAGGCACAGCGCGATAGCGATGTCTCGTAGGAGGGGGAGGTCTTCCACGGGCAAAGCGTACAGTGCAGGCGACGAAGCGTGCAGGACTCATCACGGAATGCGTGATGGCCTACGCGGGAGATGCGGGCGGTCGCCATTGAAACGGCCCTTCCCGTTCGGGAAGGGCCGTTCTCCACTTCGTCCCCGGGTTGGTAGGGACTACTCGATATCGACGGTGGCGCCGGCTTCGGTGAGCTTGGCCTTGATGGCCTCGGCTTCTTCCTTGGCCACGCCTTCCTTCACCTTGGCCGGGGCGGCCTCGACGAGGTCCTTGGCTTCCTTCAGGCCGAGGCCGCTGACGACCTCGCGGATGGCCTTAATGACGTTGATCTTATTATCGCCGAAGCTCTTGAGCACGACGTTGAACTCGCTCTTCTCGTCATCGCCACCACCAGCGGCGGCCGGGGCGGCGCCACCGGCGGCGGGCGCGGCGCCAGCCATCATCATCGGGGCGGCGGCGGTGATGCCGAACTCGTCCTCGATCGCCTTGTTCAGGTCGCGCAGTTCGAGGATGGTCATGCCCTTGATGATTTCGAGTGCTTCTTCAACCTTGGTTGCCATTGCTTGCGTTCTCCGTGTGGGGTGTGGGGTGGCTCAGGCCTGGGCCTCGAGCTGGTTCGCGCGGGCATCGACGAGGCCGGCGAAGTTGCGCATGGTGGACTGGATGAGCCCGGCGAAGTTGTAGAGCGGGCTCTGCAGCTTGCCGACGACGTCGGCGATGAGCTGCTCCTTCGGCGGCATCGTGGCCAGGCTTTCGACTTCGGCGCGGGAAAGCACTTTGCCTTCGAGCCAGCCACCGTAAATGTCGATCGTGAGGCGCTTGCTGCGGATGTGCTCGGTGAAGGCTTTCACCGGCGCGATGGGGTCATCGAAGCCGAACGTGAGGGCGGTGGGGCCCTTCACGATCTCGGCCATCTCTTCGCGGCCCGCATCCTTCGCGGCCATCGCGGCAAGCGTGTTCTTAACGACTTTCACTTCGCCGCCGGCCGGGCGCATCGCACGGCGGAGCTCGGTGATCTGGGCGACGGAGAGTCCACGATAGTCGGCGCCGATGGCGATCGAGGCCCGCTCCATGCGGTCCTTAATCTCGGCCATCATCTCGACCTTCCGTGGAGTGGGCATACGCGTCCTCCGATGTTCGAACGGGGCCGATGTGGCCCAGGCGGTGAGCCCAGAAACAGAAAATCCCTGCCGCCGGGACAGGGATGGAACGAGCTGGCGCACGGGCGCGGCTCGAAATCACTGCCTCGGCAGGCGCCTTGTGGGCTTATCCCCCGGCCATGCGGCCGTTCGCATAGGGACCTGCTGTCTCTGGCTCTTCAGTTGCTGTCATAAAGAGTAGGCGAGGGACTGGGGAAGAGCAATCAGGGAAGTTGGAGGGATGAGGCATGAGGCATGAGTTAGACCACGCCGTGGAGGTGAGCAGTGTCATTTATCGAGATGATGGCGCGGTTGTGGTACGTATCGTCCTGGTGCAGCGTGGTGATGCCGCCGCTGGTGGACTTGATGGCGATGTAGTCGGCCGATTCGAGTGGTAGCTGGATCCAGTGAGCCACGACCATCGTGAGCGCGAACCCGTGGGTGCCAATCACCTGGTTGGGGCAGGGACTTTGGAGGAGGCGGTCCATGGCCCGGTAGACGCGCATCGCCAGGTCGCGGCGCGTCTCAGCGCCGGGAATGCCC
>CALFYR010000205.1 GCA_937954195.1 uncultured Dehalococcoidia bacterium | reverse complement strand
CGCGCTGGAGACGCTATCGGCGCTCGCCATCCTGATGATGCACCTCTCGCGCCTGTTCGCGATGGACGACTTCAAGGAAGGCGTGAACGCATTCCTTGAGAAGCGGGACCCGGAGTTCACTGGGCGCTAAACCTGACGGGTCATGCATAACACGAGGGGCCGCCCATCGGGGCGGCTCGTTCGTTTGCTACAGGAGTCCCGCGTTGAGTTCTTCGGCGTGCTGATCGAGGTGGCCGATGAGGATGGGGACCATCTCCGCGAGCGGAGTTGGTTCGCCCCGGAACGGCATCTTGCGGTCGCGCTGTTCGTTCGTGAGGCCGATGAGAAGCGCGATAAGGCGGTCACGGTTGAGGCGGAGTTCCAGGCGAAGGTCCTCGATCGAGCGGCCGGCGCGCTCATCCACGCGCGCCTGGTTCCAGGTGTGGACGTCGGCCTGGGCTTCGTAGTCCTCGGGGTCGGTTGGGAGTGCGATGCCAGCGCCGACGCGGATGCGGATGAGCTGGCGGAGATCGTTCGCGGCGATGTGGGCGAGGAGTTGGCGGCGCGTCCATGCGCCATCGCCCGTGTGGATGACCTCATCCCAGGCGGACTCGGGGACGCTATCGACCGCGGACTCGACCCGGTCGCGGGCTTCGGCGAGGGCGAGGAGGAGGGATTCGAAGACGGCTCGTTCCATGCATGGCGAGTGTAGCGGGCCAGGCCGGCCGGCGGGCTGATTCGAACCGGGCAAAACCCGATCGCCGGGTGACACGGGTGGCGTGAGCTTTCGATCGCCCCTGCTAGACTGCCGGCCCATGAACGTGACGGATTGGCTGATGGATTCCGACCCCGCGATTCGCTGGCAGGTGATGCGGGACCTGCTGGGAGCGCCCCGCGATGCCGTGGCGGCGGAGCGCTCACGCGTGGCCCGGGAGGGCTGGGGCGCACGGTTGCTGGCCCTGCAAGAACGCGGACAGTGGGATGGCGGGGCGTGCTTTCCCGGTGGGTACTGGGACCGCCGTCACGAGTACCAGGGGCAGCCGTGGACATCGACCTTGCCGACGCTGGACCTGCTGGTTGAGTTCGGCATCGACGCGGAGGAGCCGGCGGTGCGGCAGGCCATCGCCGGTGTTCGGGAACACTGCCTTTGGGAGCACGATGGTCAACGCTTCTTCAGCGGCGAGGTTGAGCCCTGCATCAACGGCCGCGTGGTGACGTTCGGCGCGTACTTCGGGAACGAGATTGATCCTGCCGAGCCCGCGGCGGTGGTGGAGCGGCTTCTCGGGGAACAGCTGGAAGACGGTGGTTGGAACTGCGAGGCCGAGAACGGGTCGGTGCGGTCTTCGTTCCATACGACGATCAATGTGCTCGAAGGGTTCCTGCGCTGGGAGCGCGCTACCGGTGGCTCGGACGCGCTCCGGGAGGCGCGGGCCCGAGGCGAGGAATATCTGCTTGAGCGCGCGCTGTTTCGGAGGAAGAGCACCGGTGAACCGGCGGACACCGAGTGGCTCCGGTTCTCGTTTCCGACGCGGTGGTATTACGACGTGTTGCGGGGGCTGGACTACTTCCGAGCGGCCGGCGGCGCGCCCGATCCGAGACTGGCCGACGCAATCGAGCTGGTGCGTTCGAAGCGGCAGGCCGATGGCCGATGGCTGCTGGAGAACACCCACCCGGGAAAGGTCCACTTCCCGCTCGAGGAAGACGGTATGCCCAGCAGATGGATCACGCTCCGCGCACTGCGGGTGCTCGCGTGGTACGAAGGGAGCAACTGATGTGACCTTGCGGGTGGAACGCGGGTAAACGCTGTTCCATTTCGAATGCCGTTCGTAGTAGTCTTCGCTCGGGAGACGGGACGAATGAAGTACAAACTGTTATGGGCCGGCGCGATGGCCGGCCTGCTCATCCACTTCGCGGGTCTTGGCTGGGACGTGTACCGGCATTCGGCGGATTCGACGCTGGCGCAGCGGGAGGATGTTCTTTCGCTGACGAACCTGAGTCACCTGATGATCGTGGCCGGCATGTCGATTGTCGCGGCGTGCCTGATGGGGATCCTGGCGGCATGGATGCACGAGCGGAGCTTTGGCGGGCAGGGTTTGCTGGGCAACGCGCTGCGCTCTGTTGCGCTGCCGGCGATCGCCGTGATTTCGGCAGGTTCGATCTGGGTTGCTTCGCGGGCGGAGGACACCGGGCATTCGCATGACCTTGTGGCGGCGCACGTACACGAAGATCATTCGCACCACCCGCCGGTGCTGGACCCGGGCATCGCGCGCGCCGTGAGCCTGGAAGTCGCCCTTGCGGTGGACACGGGCACGCACACCCACGGTCCGGCCGGGTCGGAGGCGGTGGCAAACGCCGCTGGACAGGAAGATGGCGGCAACCATCACGCACACCACGACGAAGTTTCGGTGACGGCGGACCAGCTGGTGGCGGCGGCGGAGTTTGTGCAGGCGGTGAAGGACAACAACGCCGAGAAGTACGCCGACGTGCAGTCGGCACTGGCCGACGGCTACATCCAGATCACCGGCGACCTGCCCGGCATTGCGGCGCACTTCATCCGGCTGGATTACCAGCGCGATGGGCGCGAGATGGACCCGGAATACCCGGAAGTCCTGCTGTACACGAAGCGGTTGGATGGTGAGTGGCGGCTCATCGGCGCCATGTTCCTTGCCGAGCAGGCGACTGAGGAGCCGCCGAGCTACTTCGGGCCGCTGGATGCGTGGCACTACCACTCGAACCTGTGCTTCAAAGACGGGCGTTCGAGCACGGTGGCGAGCGCCGCGCAGTGCCCCGGTGGCTTGTTCGTCGCGCGAACGAACTGGCAGCTGCACGTGTGGACGATGGACGGCGCGACCGGCGCGTTTTCGCACGACTTCGCGCCCATAACGCCAGGGCCGTTCCCGGGTGCCAGCCAACTTGCAGCGAACGAGCTACGCGCGCAGGCGCGGTAGACCGAGACCGGGTGGCGCGGAAGGGACTTACCCGTGCCGGATCTATTTTGCTTTGTGTTTACGAACGCAGCATCGAGGTTTGACACGCGGCTTCTAGAGTTACTTGTGACAGGAGAAGGGATGGCCCGCACGCTCTCCCCCACCTTCTCGCCACAAACCGTAGTCCCAACCCCGGTTTGTGGTGCGGCGGGTCATCCTCATCCTTCTTGCGCCCATGTTTCCGTCCTGGAGGGCGCCAGACGACCTCCCCCGGCTGGCGCCATCCACTCCTAAGCACTGAAAGGCTTCTCGTTCTCCTACCACTCTCCAGTCGAGATGCCATGAAGAAAGAACCCGCCGTTGGCCCGGCGGGTTCTTCTGGTTTTTCGTGGTCGAGTGCAGTGATCGGTAGTCCGATGCGGCCCACCTGGCTGCGGCTACGGCTCAGTGAGTGACTGCGGG
>CALFYR010000204.1 GCA_937954195.1 uncultured Dehalococcoidia bacterium | reverse complement strand
CCGCCTTTCCCGCATCCCCCCGTTGCCCCGCCCACTCGAGCACAGCATCCAGATCCGCCATCACCTGCTCATCCGGAACCTGCCGCCCAAAGTCGGGCGCGATCGCCATGTACCCGTACTTCCCCAGCCGCCGGCAAACATCCTGGATGTACGTGTGGACACCCATCCTCTCACCCACCACCAGCACTACCGGATAGTTCTTGCCTCTAGAAGGAATCGCCCGGTAAGCGGGCATCTGCCTGCCGTCCTTCGTCGGGATCATTACCTCTCCCGCCGTGAGCCCCTTGGTATCGGTCGTGATCGCCGCCACCGCCCGCACCGCCAGCGCGAAGCCAACCGGCAAATGTGTAGTCAGAAATGCACGCCGACCCTCCATGCAACGCATTGTACCAGCCACCCCGAAGCGTATAATGCAAATGAAATGACCATGCTCAGACGTACCGCACTTGCCGCGGGTGCAGCCAGCCTGCTGCCTGCCGCCGATCGCGTTCGCGGAGGCATCATCGGCTCCGGAGGCCGCGGCCGCCTCCTCACCGCCGAATTCAAAGAGATCGGCGTCGAAATGGCCGCCGTCTGCGACGTCTACGAGACCAACCTCAACGCCGGACTCAAAATCGCCTCCACCGGCGCCAAGGCCTACGACAACTACAAGCGCCTCCTCGACGACAAATCCATCGATGTCGTCGTCGTTGCTACTCCGGATCACTGGCATGCCCAGATGACCATCGACGCCGTCCAGGCCGGCAAGGACGTGTACGTCGAAAAGCCGCTCTGCCACACCGTAGAGGAAGGCTACCGCATGATCGACGCCGTCAAGCGCACCAACCGCATCGTCCAGGTCGGCACCCAGCGCCGCAGCATGCCCCTTTTCCTCGAAGCCAAGAAGATCATGGACTCCGGCGATCTCGGCACCGTGCGCTTGGTGAACAGTTGGTGGCTCAATCACACCTCTTCCTTCAGCAGCCGCAAGATCGAAGGCAAGGTCGATTGGAACCAGTGGCTCGGCTCCTCCCCCAAAGTCCCCATGACCTCCGAGCGCATGTTCAATTGGTATTGGTTCTGGGACTACTCCGGCGGCCTCCTCATCGGCCAGGCCGCCCACGTCGTCGATGCCATCAGTTGGTTCATGAACTCCAAGTTCCCGCTCGCCGTCACCGCCACCGGAATGAAGCCCAACATCGCCGGAGCCGAAGTGCCCGAAACCGCCACCATGACCATCGAGCATCCCGACCACTTCGCCATCTTCACCCTCGGCTACAAGGCCATGCGCTACCCGCTCACCAACGATCAGTTGAAGCAGTTCCACGGCAACAAAGCCCGCTTCGATGTCGGCCGCGAAAGCTACGCGCTCTACAAGGAGAACCCCAAGGTCATCGATCCCAAGCCCGACCAGGAATCGAAGCAACCCGGAGCCTTCAGCGCCGCCGTCCGCCACCACATCCGCAACTTCCTCGATTGCTGCAAGACCCGCCAGCAACCCACCGCCACCGTCGAGCAGGTGCACTACTCGAACGTCGCCCTCTGCATGGCCATGGAGTCCCTCAAGACGGGCCGCCGCATCAAGTTCAATCCAACGGCCCGCCGCATGGAACAAGCCTGAGCCTCTTCGCTCTATGCGGGCCTCGCGGACCGAGTATCGCCGCAGAACGTCAACGGTGCTGCTTATATAGGCCATCCTCGGCGATGAAGTACGCGTCGCGCCGA
>CALFYR010000203.1 GCA_937954195.1 uncultured Dehalococcoidia bacterium | reverse complement strand
TGCTCGACACGTGGCGCCGCGCGTTCGCCGAAGCCGGCGCGGAGCGGACCTTCATCGGCGGCAAGTCCATGGGCGGCCGCATGGCGAGCATGGTCGCCGACGAACTCGGCGCCGCTGGCCTCGTATGCCTCGGGTATCCATTCCACGCGCCCGGTAAGCCGGAGAAGCCGCGAATCGCCCACCTTGAGCATCTCCGGACCCCCACGCTCATCATCCAGGGCACGGCCGATCCGTTCGGGACGAGCCAAGATGTCGCCGCCTACCCGCTCTCGCCCGCAATCGCCTTCGATTGGATTGAAGGTGGCAACCATGACCTGGTCGGCAAGGGTCTCGGCAAAGCCGCCTCACGTGCCCATGTCATCGATGCGGTCACCCAATTTGTGAGTTCCTGAACCGCTCGCTCACCCATAACGCAAAGTCGTGCGAGAGTAGATCCGATGAGTGGCACCCGGCTCGTACTGGTAATGGTGGGAGGCGCCATTGCCACTGTCCTCTTTTTCCAGGGGCTGAGTCAGTGGGGCTAAACGATTGGTAAGAGATGCCAAAAGTTACAGACCGTTTACATCAGCCTCCCACCCCTTCGGGGCGCGTTCGTTGACCCTACTCAAACGCGCTTCCTACACTGCCGAGTGATGAGGAGAACGTTCATGGAGCGAATTCACCCCCGGCGGCTGGCCCTCGCACTTCTGCTTGGAGCCCTGACCCTTATCCCGATGGCGTCTGCCAGTGCTGGCAGCATGCCCAACCCGGGAAACCAGGACCTGGTCCAGGCAGGCGGTAGCGAGTTCCGCGCCGTCCTCCCGGCCTTGCTTCCAAATAGCAAGGAAAACACCAGTTCCATCGCCCAGAACAATGGCACCGGCCCTGCCACCATTGTTATGGACATCTACACCCCACAGGGCGTGCTGATCCCGTCGGCGACCGTCGCCTTCACCGATGTGCCCCCCGGAGCGACCCGCGTGTTCGCCCAGGCCATCAACACGGGCCTGACCCCGGGCTTCCGTGGCGTCGGTGTCATTTCCAGCAACCAGCCCATTAACGCGCTGCTCGTGCGCGACATCACGTCGAACACGTTCCGCAAGTCCTACTCCATCCACAACGCGTACCCCACGGGCGGCACCAAGGTGACCCTCCCCTACGTGGCCAACGCGCTCAGCGGCATCTATAGCACCCGCTTCGCAATCGCCAACACCGGCAACACCGAAGCCTGCGTCACCATCGTCTACGTCTTCCCCGGCGGCTCGCAGACCCCCGTGACCGATTCCGGTTCCGGTGGCCAGACGTGCGGCGGCGGCGGCTACCGTATCCCGGTCGGCGGACAGATCAGCTTCGCCCCGACCGCGGTCGATGGCGCTATCCCAATGCCCGCCAGCACCTCCAACCGCCTGATGGCTGCCACGGTCACCACCACCAGCTCGACTATCACGGTCGGCGTCGATGCCTTCCACCAGACGGGCCTCCGCAAGCTGGCTTCGTACGATGGCTTCATCGTTGAAGGTGGCACGAGCGACCTCGGAACCACGATCGCCATGCCGCTCGCCATCAAGCTCTCCGGGTTCTACTCGCAGTACCTGCTTTCGAACCCGGGCGCCGTGACCGCGAACGCGACGATCACGTACGTCGGTAACACCGGTACTTACACCGTGCCGCTGACCATCGCGCCGAACGGCACCGCCAGCCACTCCGTCTACGAGCAGGTTGGTGGCATTCCGGAAGGCTTCGTTGGCGCTGCCACCATTACCTCCGACCAGCCCATCGCGGCCGTCCTCTTCCGCTCGAAGATGACCACGCCCGGTAGCTTCGTCGATACCGACCTCTACACCGCGGTGAACGGCACCCCGACTGTCCGGGCCACCAACACCGCCAAGCTCCCGCTCATCTTCCGGCGCGCCTACCGCACCGGCAGCTTCTCGGGCTACAACACCTGGTTCAGCGTCAGCGTTGCCGATGGCAGCACGGCGAACCTCACCATCACCGCTATCAACGACACGTCGAACGCTGCGCCTGGATGCAACGCACCCGGCACCTACACCACGAACAAGACCATCACCGGCTCGTTCATCTTCTACCAGAACCTGGACGTCGATAGCGGCCTTGGAGCCACTCCGCCGGCCTGCTTCTGGGGTGGTGTCACGATTACCAGCGACAAGCCCATCATCGTTATCGCGAACGCGACCAACGACCTGAACCAGGGCGACAACGACGGTCTCTACAACGCCTTCACGAACTAGTTCGTAGCAGGCAGGAACCACCAGCAAAACGCCCGCGGCAACGCGGGCGTTTTCGTGTCTCGTGGCGGCTTAGACGGCGCAGGCTAGTATCCAGTGGTGTCCATCGCCTTCGGCGGCATCGCCGCCGTGTTCTTCCGCGGCGCGAACCTGCTCATCTCTTTCGCGCTCATCATCCTCACTTCCCGCGTCCTCGAACGGGAAGACGCGGGCCGGTTCGTCTTCGGTGTGGTTGTCGTCGGTATCGTCACGGCCGCCACGAACGGCCTGACCGCCGCCACTGCCTACCAGGTCTCCAACCAGCGCCGCGCTTCCGCGGAGGTACTGCTGAACGGCGCGACGATCGCGGTTCCCATCGCCGCGCTCGCGGTGCTGTCCGGGCTGGCCGCAGGTCCACTCCTTCGGGGCGACCTTTCCGAGGACGCGCTTCCTATCGCGCTGGCGGGAGCTGCCGTGGCGGTCAACAGCGTCATCGCCGGCGTCTTCCTGGGCCGCGAGTCGTTCATCCGCTACAACCTCGCGCTGGTCTGTCCGCCCTTGTTCGCGTTGTCGGCCATCGCGACCATATTCATCGCCGATGAGCGGAGCCCCACGGCCGCCCTCTGGATGTACGCGGTGGGCTGGTGGGTCGCCGTCGTCCTCCTCCTGGCCACGGGCAATCTGCTGAAGGACATCGGACGTCCCTCCGGTTCGGTGGTCTACGCGATCCTTCGCTTCGCGGTCCTCGCGGGTACCGCAAGTGGCATCTCTTACTTCAACTACCGGGGCCCCGTGTTCGTGGTGGACCACTTCGAAGGCAAGGCCGCCGTTGCTATCTACTCCTACGCGGTCTACATCGCCGAATCGGTGTGGCAGGTGAGCGGTTCGCTGGCGCTGGTCACGTTCGCGCGCCTCGGGTCGTCGGCTCGCGCCGAAGCAGCGGCCCTCACCGCCCGGGTAATGCGCCACACGGTCATCCTGCTTGGCGTTCTCTGCCCCATCCTCTTTGCCGGGGCTGGCCTGATTGAGGACGTCATCTTCCCCAAGTACGAAGGGATGGCCACAGCTCTCCGCATTTTGCTGCCGGGCGTCTTCCTGTACGGGCTGAGCCAGGCGTACTCCGGCTTTTACACGTATCAGCGCGGCATGCCCTGGATGGTTTCAGCCGTCGCCGCCACTGCCCTCGTGATCAACATTGGCCTCGCGCTCTTCCTCGTGCCGGAGTTCGGGATTGACGGCGCGGCGTGGGCCAGCGCTATTGGCTATGCGGTCGCCATCGTTGCGGCCCTGGCCATCTTCCTCCGCGCCGAACGGCTGCCACCGTGGGCCCCGTTCGCAATCGGCCGGGGCGAACTCGCGGACTACCGCTCGTTCCTTCGCCAGGTCCGTGGGCTTCGCGGCAGGCCGACAGCCGACCACTGACCTAGTCGGCCGACCGCCCCCCAAGCCAGAGGTGCTCGACCGCCTGTGTAGCCAGGTCAACGCGCCACGCGTCCGGGAGGGTGAGGTCCCTCCACCACTCCGCCAATGGGATCTCCACCCGGCTGGCCAGCCACAGCGACATCGCGAGCCCGTGGTTCACCACCAGCACATCGCCGGGCGAGTCCCCGTTGGCCTCGATGGCGTGTTCAACGCCCGCGCCGAACCGCTCGACCACGCGGTCATGCGGTTCCCACCCCGCCGCTTCGCCCCGTGGACCGTGCTTCAGGTAGTCCACCGCGGCCGCGCGGTAGTCTTCTATCCAGGTGTGGTTCTGCTCGACCTCGCGAAGACGGGAGTCTTTCACGACCTCCAGCCCCCGCCGAAGGGCGATGACGCCCGCGGTCTGGACAACCTTGGGCTGGTTGCTCGTGAAGACCTTCGGGCCGAGCTGTCCAGGAAGCCCATGAGCAAGCAGTACGCAGTCCTCAAGAGCTGATTCACCAAGGCGCCAGAGGGTGGATGAGACGCCGCGTTCGATGGCGGGCAAGGCGTGGCGCACCAGGATGACACCCGCCATGGCTAGACGATGGTCGCCGCGAACGCCCGGATCTCGTCGTACACGCGCCACATCTCCTGGTCTCGTTCCAGCGGAAGCTTGGGCTCAGGGACATGGGACCCGGTGAACGCCTCGATGATCTCGATGTGGTCGTCGATGACATAATCCGGCCAGACCGGTATGCCCAGGTCCTTCATCCGGTTGTGGTGGTCTGTCAGCGGTTTCCAGAAACAGTCGGTGATGTGTTCATGCAGTTCGAACCGCCGCACGACTTCCCAGCGCGGGCCCATGCCGCTCCACAGGTACACCGTGTGGCCATCGGCCCGCAGCGCTTCGAACACTTCGCGCACGCCGGGGCGCAGCTTCACGTCCCACGTAATGATGGTGTTGTCCACGTCGAAGAAGATGTTGAGCGGGCGGGCGGGAGTCTGTTCGGTCATTCGTCGAAGTCTAACCAAACCTGCCGATAGCGGCGCGACATGCGCCTTACCCTGCGGTAAGCTGGCCCCCGGTCCAAAAGCCACGCATGTCCCGGGAGTCGCGCCATGGATTTCAAGTTCACCGATGAACACAACGCCCTTCGCGAGGAGATCCGTTCGTTCCTGAAGGACGCCATGCCCCCGGGAGACGGCGCCGGCCCGGTCCGTCCGACGAGCCAGGAGAACTGGCCCGAGCAGATGGAGTTCCTCAAGAAGCTCTCGAAGAAGGGCTGGGTCGCTCCTGCCTGGCCGAAGGAGTACGGCGGACTCGCCTGGCCCCACGTGAAGCAGATGGTCTTCAGCGAAGAGCTCTCCTACCACGGCGCTCCGGATGCCGGCCGCGTGTTCAACGTAGGCATGATCGGCCCAACCCTCATCGTTCACGGAAGCGAGGAGCAGAAGAAAGAACATCTCCCTCGCATCACCGATGGCACGGTCGTCTGGTGCCAGGGCTACTCGGAACCCGGCGCTGGCAGCGACCTCGCCTCGCTCCAGACCCGCGCCATCCGCGATGGCGACGACTACATCGTCAACGGTCAAAAGATCTGGACCACGGGCGCCCACCACGCCGACTGGTGCTTCCTCCTGGTCCGCAGCGACCCGGAAGCGCCGAAGCACAAGGGCATCTCCTTCCTCCTCGTCGATATGAAATCGCCGGGCATCCAGGTGCGGCCAATCGTGAACATGGCGGGCTACCACGAATTCAACGAGGTCTTCTTCGAAGACGTCCGCGTCCCCGTGAAGAATCGCGTGGGCGAAGAGAACAACGGCTGGTACGTCGCGATGACCCTGCTCGATTTCGAGCGCTCCAACGTGGCGTCAATCGCCGCCAACCAGCGTTCGCTCGAACAGCTGATGGATGACATGCGAAAGCGTGCACCCGGCGGCAGCTACCGCGACATCCTCCGCCACCGCCTGGCCGACATGTGGCTTTCGAACGAGACCGGCCGCCTGCTGAGCTACCGCATCGCCTGGATGCAGGAAGCGGGCCGCGTGGCCAACTACGAGGCATCGGTCATCAAGGTGTTCGCGACGGAGCTGGCGGCGAAGATCACGAACTTCGGCGTGAACCAGCTCGGCCCGGCCGGGGCACTCGAGCCCGATTCCAAGTACGCCGCCATCCACGGCAACATGGAAAAGGGCCACCTGGTGAACGTCTCGCCGCTCATCTACAGCGGTTCGAGCGAGATTCAGCGCAACATCATCGCCAACCGCGGCCTGGGCCTCCCCCGGGACTAGTGACCGCGTACTTCGATCAGGCCATCGCACGCTTCCGCGCTGCACGCGCCCTCGAGCTTGGCTGCGACATTTCGGCGTTCGATTCGCACGCCCTCACCGTGGTCGCGAAGCCCGAAACCACGCGCCAGCCCTACGTTCTCCTCGGGATGACCTTCGGCACGGGCACCGTCCTCTCCGTAGAGCCGGGGTATCTCGAATGGGTCCGCGAACACGCGCCCGAACCGCACTACCGCGCGATCTTCCCCTTCGCCATGTTCCAACCGCTTGTCGAGGAGGCAGCCCGCCGCGGCGAACAGCTCGACCCTCGTTTCCCGAACCTGGGGTTTGTCCTTGGCGAGAAGCCCGTCGCGCCGCTGCCGATACCGGCCGGACTTACCGTTCGCCGCATCGACCGCGCATGGCGCGAACCCCTGGTCGAAACCGCCGAGTTCGACAACGCGCTTGGCTCGCCGGGCAACGCCTACGTCGATTCGATCTGGCGTTTCGGTGTCGCGATCTTCGATGGCGAAACACCCGCGGCGGTGGCCGGGGGCTACGACGATGGCGATGGCATTGTCGAAATAGGTGTCGATGTAGCCCGCAACTACCGTGGACGCAGCCTCGGGCAGGCCGTGGTCCGCGCGATGGCGCGCGAAATCGACCGTGAGGGCGCTATCGCCACCTATTACTGCGCCTCAACCAACGTGCGCTCACACCGCACCGCGCTGGCCAGCGGGTTCGTTCCGGTTGTCTCGGGTGCGCGAGTCGGGCGGCGAGTAACGGCACCCTGAGAGCACGGGAGTGCCGGTTCTGACTTTCCCGGTGTTCCGCCAGGCCCTGATCCGCACCGCCGCCTACAGATTCTCGCGCTAGCACACCGGCCCACCGTGTATCCTCCTCTGCACGCTGCGGAGGAGGAACCTGTGTCGGAAGGTGTCCGATATTGCACGTCTCGCGATGGCACCCAGCTTGGCGTCTCGGTCATGGGCAAGGGCCGGCCGCTCGTCATCATTCCGGCCTGGTGGATGAGCCCGGAAACCGATCGCAAACGCCTCATTGGCAAGGACTTCTGGGGTGACCTGCCTCCCGGGCACCGCGTCATCACCTACGACCTCCGCGGTATCGGGGTTTCGAACCGCGAAGTCGAAGATGTCGGACTGGAACGCCAGGTCGAAGACTTGCTGGCGGTGGTGGAACACCAGGGCTTGTCCGATTTCGACCTCCTCTGTTTCCACGAAGCTGTGGCTCCCGCAACCATCTTCGCAACCAGGTATCCGGACCGTGTGCGCCGGATGGTGCTCTACAACCCGTGCGCTCACGTCCCCGGAATCGTCGGGCGGGGGCATGTCGCGGTCTGGGGCTCCATCATCGATGCCGACTGGGGGATGGCGAGCCGTTGCTTCGCGCAGCTGCTCTACCCGAAGGGCCCAATCGACGCGCAGGAGGCTTCGACCAAGGCCATTCGCGATACACAGTCCCCGGCCGTCGCCAGGGCGTACCTGGAGTACGTGAACTCCTACGACATTCGCCGCGAGCTCTCCGACCTGCGCCTCCCCGTACTGGCTATCTCTCGCGAAGGCCCCGGCCGGACTCCGTTCATCCCGATGGAGACGGTCCAGGATGTCGTCCGCCGCATTCCCGGCGCTTCATTCCAGGTCTACGATGTTGCGCCTGCCACCTGCCCGTACTTCGACCACCGCGCGTATGCGGCTGCCATCCGGACGTTCCTTTCCGATGGGACGGAGCAACTCCCGCCGCACCCAACCCTCAGCCTTCGCGAACTTGAGGTGCTCCGCCTCGTGGCCATTGGCAGGACCAATGCGGAGATCGCCTCGTCGCTCGTCCTCGCCAAAACCACGGTGGACCGCCACGTGCACAACATCCTGGTCAAGACTGGCTCATCCAACCGTGCCGAAGCCGTGTTGTATGCCGCCCGCCACGCGCTGGTCGAGTGAGCGCGGCGAAGTCTGCGGCCGCACCCACCTATCCTTCGTACAGCACGCGCGCACCCACCATCGTCAGTGCGATGGGCATGTCGCGCATGCCCTCCGTGGGCGCCTTCCGGATGTCCCCGGGGAGTACGACAAGGTCGGCGAGTTTCCCCGGCTCGATGCTGCCCTTCAAGTGCTCCTCGAATGACGCGTAGGCCCCGTTGTACGTATGCATCCGGATGGCCGTCTCAAGGTCCACCTTGTGGTCCGGCCCGCAAATGTCGCCGCCATTCGTGGCACGGGTCAGCGCCTGCTCGATACCGAACAGCGGCCGGTAGTCGGTCACCGGCGAATCCGATGAGCCGGCGACCACAACGCCCTCCCGGATGAGCGTGCCCGCAGGGAACATGACGTCCGCCCGGTGCCGGCCGTAGTTGCGGATGTAGCGATCGCCGAACTCCCAGAAGAACGCCGGTTGCATCACCGGCACAGTGCGGAGCTGCTTGATGCGAGCCTGCAGGTCCGGCGGCGTGATACCGCAGTGGTCGATCCGGTGGCGCAACCCCTCGCGCGGGAACTCCCGCATCGCGCGCTCCATCGCGTTGAGCGTCTGCTCGATCGCCTTGTCGCCCACCGCGTGCACGGTGCACTGCCACCCTGCCCGGTGCGCCCGGCCGATGAGGTCGTCCAGTTCATCCTGGTCCCAGTAGGCGATCCCGCAGCTGCTGTCGTCGGACGTGTAGGGCTGCCGCGTGGCGGCGGTTGGCCCGGAACTCGAACCGTCGGTCATCACCTTGAACGCGCCCAGCCGGAACCGCTCGTCACCGAAACCCGTGTGGTATCCCGTGTTCAGGATTCCCGTGAGCGGATGGTCCGACGTGTTGACCGTGATGAACGCGTACATGCGCACCTGCAACAGGTCCTTCGCCACCAGGTCCTGCGCGATGCCGGCCGGCCCGCCCGAGAGCCCGCCCGCGTCGTGGATGCTCGTGAGTCCGCTCGCCAGGTCCGCCGCGTTCGCGGCAATCAGCCAGCGGCGCAGTTCATCGCGCGAAGGCGCCGAGGCAGCGTGAATCGGCGCACACGCCCGTTCGTAGCACACGCCATTGATCTCGCCGTTCTCGTCCCGGTCGAACTGGCCGCCGTTCGGGTCGGGGCTGTTCAGGGCAAGGCCGGCCACCTCCATCGCCTTGCTGTTCACGGAAAGGATGTGTCCACACGTCCGCACGAACACGACGGGGTGGTTCGGCGCCGCCTCGTCCCAATCGTGCTTGTTGGGGTGGCGCTGTTCCGCCAGCCGCGATTGGTCGTACCCCCTCCCCCGGATCCACGTCCCGGCCGGAAGGTTCGCCGCCCGCTTCCGCACTTCCTCCTTCAACGCCGCGATGCTCTGCATCCCCGGTGCTTTGCAATCGATCGCCTCTTCCGCGCTCCCGACCCCGACAAAGTGGTGGTGCGCATCGATGAATCCCGGCGTGAGCGACCGGCCCCGAAGGTCGTACCGTTTCGTGTTGGGCCCGGCCGCGGCATCGACGCTCGCGTTTGAGCCCACCGCCAGGATGCGGCCATCCGAGACCGCGACCGCTTCCGCGATGCTGTTCGCCGAGTCCACCGTGTGGACCGGTCCCCCAGAGAAAATGATGTCTGCGCGGTCTCCTGCCATGTGATTGCCTCCGGCGGTTGTTCGTGCGCCGAATGCTACGCGGGCTTCAACCTTCCTGCCGCCATCGACGCTAACGACCGGAGACCACACCATCGGGCGCATGCCAACGGAGTCCCACCGCGAAGCCCTGGCCGCCTACCACGCAGAGTTCGCGCGCCAGCTGGGGTGCGAACCCTCCGCGTTCGCCTCGCCCGGCCTGACCATCTGCTCCAAGCCGGCCGAT
>CALFYR010000202.1 GCA_937954195.1 uncultured Dehalococcoidia bacterium | reverse complement strand
CGAAATCGCCCGCTCAATCGTCTCCGGGTCCGCCGCCGTGAAGTTCATCCGGAACGTGTTGCCGTTGCCTTCAGGGTTCACGTAGAAGTACTTCCCCGGCACGAACGCCACGCCGCGCTCCAGCAGCCGCGCCTGCAGCGCCTCCGCATCGAACCCCTTCGGCCCTTCGACCCAGATGAACATGCCGCCTTCCGGACGCGTGAACTTGAAGTCCTCGGGCAGATGTGCCGCCAGCGCGTCGATCATCGCCTGCTGACGCGGCGCGTACAGCCCGATTATCCGCGGCAACTGCCGCTCCAGGTACCCGGCGCCGACGTACTCCGCCGCCAGTGCCTGCGCGAACGTGCTCGTGTGCAGGTCCACACCCTGCCGCGCGGTCACCAGCCACCGCTGGATTGGCGCGGGAGCCACGCAGAACCCAAGCCGTAGACCCGGCGCGAACGTTTTCGAAAGCGTGCTCGAATACACCACGTGCTCCGGCGCCAGCGACTTAATCGGCGGGACCCGCTCCCCGCTGTAGCGAAGATCGCTGTACGGGTCGTCCTCCACCAGCAGCGTGTCGTGCTCCTTCAGGATGGCCGCGACCGCCTTCCGCCGATCGAGCGTGAGCGTCCGGCCCGTCGGGTTCTGAAACGTCGGCACCAGGTAGACGAACTTCACCCGGTTCGCGCTCAGCACCGCCTCCAGCGACTCGGGGATGAGCCCATCTTCGTCCGTCGCGATCTCCACGTAGCCCGGCTCGTACGGGCTGAACGCCTGCAACGCGCCAAGGTAGGTAGGCGCTTCCACCGCCACGATGTCGCCGGGAGAGATCAGGATCTTGCCAATCCCATCGAGAATCCCCTGCGAGCCACTGAACACCACGATGCCGTCGCTCGATGTCTCGACGCCTCGCGCGGCGAGATGCCCCACCAGCGCCTGGCGCAGCGGCGCGAAGCCTTCGCTCGCGTCGTACTGCAGCGCCTGGGCCCCGTACTTCGTCAGCACCGCGCCCGTGAGCTCCTCGATGTACTCCAGGGGGAAGCTCTCGGCCGCCGGCAATCCTCCCGCCAGCGAAATCATCCCCGGCGAGGAGGCGACCTTCAGGATTTCTCGGATGGCGCTTGCCGCCATGTGTTCGGTTCGGGTGGCGAGCAGCGCTTCGTAGTCCATCGAAAAATCGTAGCAGCGCCCGGCGTTTCAAAATGCGTGCCGCGCGAGGCCCTACTCAATGCCCCGCATCGCCCGCAACACGCGAATCAGCAGCGGCATCCAGTTGCTCCCGACTCCCACCCGATCGATCCGCACCTGGTTCGGCCCCACCAGCACCGACTTCAGGTTCAGCCGCCCCACCCCGTCCCGGATCGTCTCCGTCGTCCCGCCCCGCACGCGAAGGTGGAACATCATCTCATCGGTCTTGATGCTCTCGACATTCGCCCGCCGTGCGAGCGAACGGACAAGCGCCACGTACAGCAGGTTCTCCACCGAGCGCGGTACCTCGCCGAACCGGTCGCGTAGCTCCGCCTGCATCTCCGCCACACCTTCCGCCGACTCGATCTCCGCCACCCGCTGGTACACCGCCAGCCGGGCATGGATGTCCGGGATGTACCCCTCGGGAATGTGCGCGCTCAGCGGAAGGTCGATCGATGGCGCCGGCGGCAACGGTTCAGGCCCCGACACCTCCTCCGGCGCGAACGTCTTCTTGAGCGCGTTCACCGCCTCCGAAACCAGTTTGGAGTACATGTCGAAGCCAACCGCCGCGATGTGGCCGCTCTGTTCTGTCCCCAGCACGTTCCCGGCCCCGCGAATCTCCAGGTCGCGCAGCGCAATCTGGAACCCCGCGCCAAGCTCAGTGGCCTCGAAGATCGCTTCCAGCCGTTTCTGGGCCGTCTCGCTCATCGTTCGGTTCTTGTCGTACAGCAGGTAGGCGTACGCCCGGTTGGCGCTGCGTCCCACCCGGCCGCGCAGCTGGTACAGCTGCGCCAGTCCGAGGTGGTTCGCGTCGTTGATGATGATCGTGTTCGCGTTCGGGATATCCAGCCCGCTCTCAATAATGGTCGTGCACACGAGCACGTCGTGTTCGCCCGAGCCGAACTCCATCATCACCCGTTCGAGCTGCTCCTCCGGCATCTGCCCATGGCCCACCGTGATCCGTGCCTCGGGGATGATGTTCCGCAGCCGCGTCACAATCCGCTCGATGTTGTGCACCCGGTTGTGCACGAAGTACACCTGCCCCCCGCGCTGCAACTCCCGGTCGATAGCCTCACGCAGAATCTCGTCGTCCCACTGGAGCACGTACGTCCGGATCGGCTGACGCTCCTCCGGCGGGGTCATCACCGTGCTCATGTCGCGAATGCCCACGAGCGACATCTGCAGCGTCCGCGGGATCGGTGTCGCAGAAAGCGTCAGGCTATCGACCTCCGCACGCATCTGCTTCAGCCGCTCCTTATGGCTCACCCCGAACCGCTGCTCCTCGTCGATGATGACCAGTCCCAGGTCCTTGAATTCCACGTCCTTCTGCAACAGGCGGTGCGTCCCGATCGCGATGTCCACTTCGCCTGTCGTAATCCCGGAGACGATCTCTCGCTGCTGCTCGTTCGAACGGAACCGCGAAAGGACCTCCACCCGCACCGGGAACCCTGCCACTCGTTCCCGGAACGTCGAACCGTGCTGCTCGGCAAGCACCGTCGTTGGCACCAGTACGGCCACCTGTTTGCCGTCCATGACTGCCTTGAACGCCGCCCGGATTGCCACTTCGGTTTTGCCATAGCCCACGTCGCCGCAGATCAGTCGGTCCATCGGGCGCGTCCGCTCCATGTCGCCCTTCACCTCGGAGATGGCCTGCAGCTGGTCGTTCGTCTCCACGAACGGGAAGGCCGCCTCCATCTCCATCTGCCAGGCCGTGTCCTCAGGGAAGGCGTGCCCTCGCGCGACCTCCCGCTTCGCGTAGAGCTCGAGCAGGTCCTGCGCGAGCTCGACCACGGCCTGTTTCACACGCCGCTTCGCGCGTGCCCAATCCTGCGAACCGAGTCGTGTCAGCGATGGGGGGTGGTCCGTCGGCCCCACATAGCGCGAAACCGACTCCAGCTGGTCCGCGGGCACATACAGGCGGTCGTTGTCCGCGTATTGGAGTTCCAGGTACTCCCGTTCAACGTTCTCCACCGTCCGCCGGATGAGCCCGCCGTACCGGGCGATGCCATGGTCGGCGTGGACCAGGTAATCCCCCACCTCCAGGGTCGATACGAGGTCGCTTCGGATGCCATGGCGCTGCCGCGTTGGCCGGCGCCGCTTCCGGAACCCGAAAACTTCCGCGTCCGAAATCACGCTCAGCCGGTCGCCGATGCTGAAGCCGCCGCTAAGCGCGATCGGGAGCAACGTCACGGAACCGGGCTCCGGCGGGACCGCGACCGCCCGCACGAGGTTCGCGGAAACGCCCTCCTCGTCGAGCAGGTCCGCCAGGCGAAGTGCCTGCTGCGAAACGATGACTACCTTCCGCCCCTGTTTCGCCCAGGCGCCCGCTTGCTGGGCCAGCGGTTTCAGCTTGCCACCGAACCCCGGCGTTACGCTCAGCGGGAGCCGTCGCGCGCCCAGCTCTTCGCTTCCGAACTTCTGGAGCTCCACCGTCGCGAAGCGTTCCAGCGCTTGGCGCACCGCACTTGCATCCTCGCGAAGCGCTGGCAACGCGCCGGGGATGCTCCCACGCGCCTCAAGTTCGCCACGGGTGCGCTCCTCGTGTTCGGCCAGGGTGGCCAGCGCCTGCGTCCCTTCTTCGCCGTCGTCGATCGCGACGAGGGTCGAATTCGCCAGGTGGTCCAGCGCCGTCGTCTCGTACAGGAGCGGTTCGAAGAAGCCCGCGAAGTCGCTCCGTCCTCCCTCTGCGATCAGTTCCAGCTGCTCGACAATCTCCTCGACCGCCTCCGAATTCGGATTGATGGTCGCGGCCAGCTCCCTCGCGGCCTCCCTGGCCGCGTGGCTGCTGGTGCTTCCGGGCGGTACCTCGACCGAATCCACCCGCCCCGCGCTACGCTGCGTGGCCAGGTCCAGGACGCGGATGCTCTCCACCTGGTCGCCGAAGAACTCGACGCGATATGGCTGTTCGCGGTCCGCCGGGAAGATGTCGATGATGCCGCCGCGCCGGCTGGCCGTCCCCGGCGTTTCCGCCAGCGGCTCAATCGCGTACCCCGCCGACTCCAGGCGAGCCATCAGGTCGGTTGGCGCGATCCCCATCCCCACATCGACCCGTATGCCTTCGGCGGCGATCCCGGGCGGGGCGCAATGTTCCGAAAGTGCCGCCCACGAGGCGACCACCACCGCCTGCCCCTGCCCGCGGAGCAGCGCCAGTGCATGTGCCCGCTCCAGGGCTACGACCGGTTCATCTCTCGCGAATTCGTAGGGGAGCGCCTCGCGTTCCGGTAGCCTGGCCACCGGCATTGCCCCGGCGAAAAACGGCAACTCTTCGATGAGCGACTGTGCTCGTGCCGGTGTGGGCGCCACAACGAGCGTCGGGCCATCATGTTCGCTGGCGAGCGCCGCCGCCACCGGCGCCTTTGCGGTATCCGGCACGCCAAGGCGCGCTCCGCCCTCCCTCGCTCGCGCCAGGGGTGGGATAACATCGGCGATCGCGGCCGTCAGGCCTGCGAGTTCACCTGCCAGGGCACGGCCCTCACTGCGGCAGCAGCCGCAACTCCACTCTAGCACCAGGTCGCCGTCTCGTGCCCGGCTCCCGTATCTCCGGTGCTACCATGGATACGTGCCGCACTCTCATGAAGGCGCTCGCCGGGCACTCATGGCCGGGCTCGCGCTCACTGCTGCGTTCGTTATTGTCGAGGCTGTTACCGGATTCCTGACCGGGTCGCTCGCGCTCGTCTCCGATGCCGGCCACATGCTGGCCGATTCAGCCGGCCTGGTCCTCGCCCTCGGCGCCGCCACCATTGCCCGCCGCGCTCCCGATGCCCGCCGAACCTTCGGCTACGCCCGCGCCGAAGTCCTCGCCGTACCGGTTCACGTTGTCCTGCTCTTCATGATCGCCGGCTACATCGTCTTCGAATCCGTCCGCCGGCTCGGTTCCACCCCCGAAATCACGACGGGTCCGGTCATCGCGGTTGGCATCGCTGGTCTCGCCATCAACCTCGTGGTCCTGCGCCTTCTTCACGGCCACTCACACGACAATCTGAATATCCGGGGCGCCAGCCTCGAAGCCCTCGCCGATACCCTCGGCTCCGTTGCGGTCATCGCGTCAGCCGTCGCTGTCTCGCTCGGCGCCTGGGCCGGCATCGATGCGCTCGTGGGCCTCGGCATCGCCGCCTTCATCATCCCGCGGGCATGGTCGCTGCTTCGGCAGGCCGGCGGGATCCTCCTCGAAGGCGCGCCGCGCGGCCTCGAAGCCGAGCGCATCGCCGATGCCGCCCTCGAAGTCGAGGGTGTCCTCGCTCTCCACGATGTCCACGTCTGGTCCATCGCACCGAGCTTCCCGGCGATGAGCGCTCATGTGGAACTCGCTGACGCCGGCTGCACCGAACACGTCCTGACCGACCTCGCAACCCTCTTCCGCGAACGCTTCGGCATCGGTCACGTCACCCTCCAGCCCGAAACGCCAACGCTCCACGAGGCGATGGAATGCTGCCTCAGCCCGGACGCCGGTCTGATCGAACTCGCCGCCCATTCGCACGGTAGCCGCGTGTGATGCCACGCCGTCTCAGCCGTCGGGCGGCACTCATCGGCGGAGCATCCGCGGCTGGCCTGGCTGCTGCGGGCGCAGGCGCATTGCTTGTCACCGGCGGCAACAGCGGAGAACCCGCCCCAACGCCGACTCCCCGGCCCTTCACCCCCACGCCACCTCCGACGACCACCTCAGCGACGCCGTCGCCCACATCGACGCCGTTTCCGCAGGGCGGTGTGATGAGGCTAGCCTCGCAGGGTCGCTTCGCCTTCGATACGTTCGACGCCCACCGCACGGGCGAGACCTCCGTCGCCGAAGTCCTGGCACGCACGCATTCCCGCCTGCTCGAATGGGACGACTTTGGTGCGGCGACGCTCCGCGGCGACCTCGCCGCCTCGTGGCAGCAACCCGACGACCGAACCATCATCCTCGAACTTACGCCGAACGCCCGTTGGCACGACCGCCCACCCCTCGACGGCCGGCCGCTGACCGCCGATGACGTCATTTACAGCCTGCAACGAAAGCTCGATCTTGCCCGGGAAGGCGGCCAGCCAATCGTCCAGCGCGCCAGCGATTGGCTTTCATTCGAGCGCTTCGAGGCAACCGGCCCGGACATGGTGACCATCACGCTTGCACGTCCCGACGCTCTCGCGCTCGCCACCCTTGCCGCCGAGTTCGCGCTTATCCAGCCGCCGGAGGCGGTCGACGCGTTCGCCGGGAGCTGGCAGGACATCGAAACCGCGTCGGTCGTCGGCAGTGGGCCCTGGACCTTCACGGGATACCGCGATGACGCTCTCGTCTTTCTTCGGTCGGACGGCGGCCATCGCCAGGCGAACCTCGAACGCATGCTCGTCAGCGAACCGTTCGACATCGTGAGCCGGCTGCTTGGTGGCGAACTCGACGAAGCAATCACCCGGGACCGGCGCGATGCCGCCTCCATCCGCTCCGCCGGCGAGTTCGAGGAGATTCCACGCTTCGAACGCGAGCCAGTCATCAGCACGTTCGCAATCGAAGGTCCGCCCTGGAACTCGCCCGAACTCATCTATGCGCTCAGTGGCGCGCTCAACCGGCTGTGGCTTGCGGAGGCGCTGTTCGGTGGCCGGGCCGAGCCATCGGGCCCGATCCCACCCGTACATGCCGAGTGGCTGGGTTCCGTGGAGAACGTGGCCGGCTATGGCGTCGATGCGACGACCGAAGCCGCAACGGCCCGTGCCCTTTGGGAGCAGGGCGGCGGCCCCGCCCTCGGAACGATCACCATCGATTTCCCGAGTATTTTCGACCCGCTCTACAGCGCCAGTTCCGTCGTGACCGGGCGCCTCAACGAGGTTCTCGGGGACCAGTTCCGACCCGCCGTTGAGACCTACACGCTCATCAGCGAACGGGTCGCGTCCGGCTACTACGGCAACGGCCGCGCCGCCTTCTGGTTCGGCTGGAGCCCTCCCCTCCCCTCGCCCGACCCCACCCGCTGGTTTGTCGAGACGTACCGGCCCGGCGGAGAGTCGCTCGGCCTCGACCTGGGGCTCTTCGACGGGCTGCTCCTGGAGTACGAACGCGAAACCCGCCGCGCCCTGCTCCGGGACGGCGCATCACTCGTGGCCGCGAATGCGTTTGCGGGGGTCATTCCCTGGGTGCATCAGCGGTCCGAACTCTTTCGGCGCACCGGATTCGAAGGTGGGGCGGTCACCCCATTCTGGGGACAGCACCGCGATGCAGGCCGGTACCGAACGGCCACCTAATTCGCGCCTATAGGCACGGTTCGCTTACCTCGGGGCCGATACAGTGGGGCAATGAGAGACCGCATCGCCACATACCTCCCCCAGCTAATCCTCCTCGCGAACGCGGGCGCTTTCGCCGTCCTCCTGGCCGAACTCATCATCCTCGAACACACTGACGGCATTCAGCGTCTCGCCCCGGCTACTGCGGCAGTAGGCATAGCGCTCTGCGTCTTCGCCGCCGTTCTCCCGGCGCGTCTGCGGGTCGCCCCTGCCGCCGTCTTGCTTGCCCTATCAGTGACGGGTCTCATCGGTTTCGCCCAACATCTCGATGAGCAGGAAGACGGCCTCGGCGGCATCTTCCAGTCCGACGACGATGATGACGACGACAATAGCGGCCGCGGCAACCGTGATGACGACGATGATGACGACGAGCCGCCCCCGCTGGCGCCGCTTGGACTCTCCGGGACCGCGCTCCTGAGCGCTATCGCCGCGATGGCGGCGCCGCGCCGCCCGGACTAACCGCCCGCGTTCCGCTGCGACTCATCGAGGAACTCCGCGACGTGCAACACCCGCGCCTTGATACCCGCCTCCGCCACCGCCGCCGTGTATTGCAATTGGCACCCCGGGTTCGCAGTCACGATGACGTCGGGCCGGGCATCGGCAAATTGCTCCGCCTTCATCCGCCGCAGCTCCGCCGACATGCCGGGCTCGACCAGGCTGTAGATACCCGCCGCGCCACAACACACATCCGCGCCCGGCGTATCCACCAGTTCGCAGCCCGCCACCTCGCCCAGCAGCGTTCTCGGCTGCTCGCGAATGCGCTGGGCGTGGGCGAGGTGGCATGCGTCCTGATACGCGACTCGCGCGTCTCCTCGCGCCGGCGGGCGTTCATCCAGCTCCGCCAGCAGTTCGCTGAAGTCCCGCACGCGCGCCGAGAACGCGGCCGCGCGGCCAGCCCATTTCTCGTCGTGGGCGAGGAGGTCGCCATATTCCTTCATCGCCGCGCCGCACCCGGCCGAGTTCACCACGATCGTCGTGGCCTTCTCGAAGGCCTCGATGTTCTTAATCGCCAGCTTCCGCGCGAACTCCAGGTCGCCATCGTGAGCGTGGAGCGCGCCGCAACACCCCTGATCGGCCGGCGCCGTGACGGTGAACCCGGCCCGTTCGAGCACGCGGACGGTGGCCCTGTGCGTCTCGCCGAAGAGTTCGCCCATGACGCAACCCGTCAGCATCGCGACGTCATGGTCCCCAGCCCGTTCCGCAAGTTCGTTCGCCCGGAATGGCGGTCCCACGCGCCACGGCAGCGACCGCTCCATCGCGTTCAGCCGGGGCATCACCTTCAGCACCCGCGAGAATCGCACCGCCCGGCGCAGCCACGACCCTGAGTACCACCGCGCCGGGGCCACCGCGGCCGCCAGTACGCCCGGCCGAGCGACCACGTTCCGCAGCCCGAACCTCCGCAGCCGCCGTGACGTCCGCCCCGCAGGCGGCGCAGCCTGGATCTGCACTCGGGCATGCTCCTGGATGCGCCCGTACGGCACGCCGCTCGGGCACACCGCCTCGCACGCCCGGCACTGCAGGCACAGGTCCCAGTGCCGCTGGATCGTTTCGTTCAGCTCCGCGCGTCCTTCGTTGACCAGCTTGGCCATGTGGATCCGCCCACGTGGCGATTCCACTTCCAACCCCGTCACGATGTAGGTCGGGCAACTCGTGAGGCACAGCCCGCAATGGACGCAGCGGCCAAGATCCGCCTCAGCTGGCGCTTCCAGTGGGATTGGCCAGTTAGATGCCACCGATGAACCTCCCCCGGTTGAACCGCCCGTGCGGGTCATACGCCGCTTTCACTCGCTCCATCAACCCGAACGATCCCGGCGGATCGCCCCATGGGTCCATTTCTGTCCGCATCTCGACGGGCATTCGCTCCACCACCACGCTTCCCCCGGCATCCCGCAACGAGGTTCGCAGGCGTGTCACCATGGTGCGCAGCTTCCCAGCGTCCGGGGTGCTGCCGATGCTCCACACCGCCCGAAGCATGCTCCCGATCGGCCGCACCACCAGCGTCGTGGGCCGAAGGGCCGCTAACTCCCCGGCGATCCGCCCGAGCTGGCTCGCCGGCGCCGCCACGCGCACGCTCAACGCGTCCCCTTCTCGCGCCCCTGCGTCGCGCGCGAGAAGGTATAGCCCCTCATCCGACTCTTTCGCGGTCCGCAGGACTTCGGCCGCCGTAGCCGCTGCCTCCAACCGCACCCGCGTGTGCAGCACGACGCCCCGGCCCCGTTCCGACACAATCTCCGCCGTTTCCGGCCGGATGTCTTTCCAGTGCAGCAGTTCGATGGCGCAGGCGGCGGCG
>CALFYR010000201.1 GCA_937954195.1 uncultured Dehalococcoidia bacterium | reverse complement strand
TCAATTTCGTCACCCACCAGCCGCATCTCGGCGATGCGAATTTCGCGCTCCTGCTGGTCCTTTGATTGCCCGATCGCCTTGCTGACGGTGTTCCGCTTCGCCCGGAGCGATTCGACCTGCTGCAGGAGCCCGCGGCGGTCTTCGTCGAGCGAGAGGATCCGTTCGACGGGCACGTTCGCGTTGCGAAGCAACATGTCGCGTTTCACGCGGTCGGTGTTCTCGCGGATGAATTGCAGACTCAGCATGCGTTCAGGGCTCCAGCGCCGCAGCCGCGGCAAGTGCGCGAATGCCGAGGAGTCGGACGTCCTCGGCAACTGGCACGAGGGTACCATCGGGCGCGGGGAGGGAAAACGCGGCGCCCAACTCCTCCGCACTGAACCAATGGTGGATCCCGTGGGGTATCGGCGCGCTGAAGTCCACGGCCTGGGAGGCCCGCGTGAAATAGACGTGATCGATGTGCTGATGAAACGGCTGGTCCGCCCGCACAATGTCTTCGACGAGGATCACGGCCGGCGGCGCCAGCACAACCGGCTTCGCTACCTGAAGAAGGTCGGGCGGCGCAATGACTTCAACATCCAGCCCGCTCTCTTCCATGGCCTCCCGGACAGCGCCCTGGACCGGGTCCTCGTTCGGTTCCAGGTGGCCGCCGGGCGGAAGCCACATCCGCAGCTTCGCGTGCCACAACAGGAGCGTCCGACCACCCGAAACCACGTACGCGGTTGCGGTGTGATGGCGCTCGACCGGGGCCGTGCTCATTCCTGCAGCGTACGGACTGGCGGGAACAGGATCACTTCCCGCACGGACGATTGTCCGGTCAGCAGCATCACAAACCGGTCGATGCCCATGCCGAATCCGCCGGTCGGCGGCATCCCATGCTCGAGCGCGAAAAGGAAGTCGTCGTCGACCAGCTCCACTTCGTCATCGCCGTCGTCCTTCAGGCGAAGCTGTTCGTCGAAGCGCGCACGCTGGTCGATGGGATCGTTCAATTCCGTGTAGGCATTCCCGAACTCGAAACCGGCGACGAAACATTCAAACCGTTCGACCAGGCGTGGGTTATCCGGCTTTCGCTTGGCGAGCGGCGACAGCTCGACGGGATAATCCAGCAAGAACGTCGGCTGGATGAGGTTGGGCTCAACGTAGTGCGACATCGCCTCGTCGCAAAGCTTTCCGTAGCCCATCTGATCGGTGACTGGGAGGCCCCGCCGCCGAAGCTCGGCCCGTAGCGCTTCCGCAGTGGTGAACTCCCGCAGGTCCGGGCCACCGTACTCGACCATCGCGTCGTAAAACGTCACGCGCCGCCAGGGCGGAGCCAGGTCTATCTCGTGCTCGCGGAAGGTGACCTGCGTGGTGCCGAGCACCTCCAGTGCCACGCTGCTGACCATCTCTTCG
>CALFYR010000200.1 GCA_937954195.1 uncultured Dehalococcoidia bacterium | reverse complement strand
TCGGCGTTCCACGCAAATCGTGGACGGTGAAAAGCTCAACTGCGAAAGGCGGGAGACCGCTTCTGGGTGAGATCGATCGGAGACGTGCCGAACTGCGTTAGAAAGACCTTCGCTGACGGGTAAGGGGAGCTTCTAGATTCGTACCCCGAAATCGCCCGCCATGATGGCAGGCGAAACGATGTCAACGGCGGAAGCCGTCGCCATACAGCGATGTGAGCAACGTATGCGGGAGAGACGCACGCGATGCTTCCAGGTCAAGCGACGTGAACGATCGATCGGAGACTGGTTCTAACCGGGGAAGGACTCTGGCAGCCGGGGTGATGCCCGGTGCCCGCGTTATGTCACGCGGGTGCTTCAAACGCCGGAGTCTGGGAGCGGGGCCTGAGTAGGAGCACGCGGAGGCGTGGCGGCAAAGCGGCAAGGCAGTCGCGATGCCGTTCGAGTGCTACGGGTGGTGCCGGGCACAAGATCGACGACGAAAGGGCCGACGAGCAATTTCTCATGTTTACAGACGTGTCGGTGCGGCGCCGGGGCAGAAGAGGTCTGCCCCGGCCCGCTATCGATGGGTCGGAAGACAGCCAATGCGGTCAAACGAGGACCCTCGGGAGAGGGCCGTCGTTTGGCAGCGAAATGACGATCCACAGTCGGGGTGTACCCGCCGGTGGGTCGTCGGTTTTTACCCGCAACCGCTAGGCGAACGCGGTTGCGATCATCGTCGTGCGAAGCACGCCGGCTTCTCGAATGAAGTCGAGGACTTGGTGTATTCATGCAAGGCGATGAATGCGTGTTGCTACCTGATGGGCTACTGCAATGAATGAATCTAGCGCGGGCTGCGTAAGCGTCAAGGGTCGCGGCGATGGAGCGATCGAATGCCGTATTGCGCGAGCACGGGTTGATTCAAACAGAGCAGGACTCCTGCGTGGCAAACATGGTGGTTCGTTGAAAGGAGGAGGTTTTGCGCGCGCAGAGCCGGGACATGCGGGGCGACCTGCAGGCAGGGCGTGAGTGAGGTTTTGCGATTCGAGCGAGAGGAGGTGAGACATATGGGTTGGTGGCGCACGAGTAGCGGCGCGGTGATTGGCGACAGTCCGGCTGACATCATCGAGGAATTCGACGAGCGTTGTTGGCTAGAGCCGTCGAATATTCCGTGCGACGTGCGAGCACGCATCGTCGCGTGCTATCAGGAGGATTTCGACCGGGACCCGACCGCGCAGGAACTTCGCGAATTGCTGGATTTCTGCGGACCTGGTCCGGAAATGGATTGAAGCTCGAAAGAAAGGAGGTTTTCAAATGGCTTCGCGGGTTGTGCCAGAACAACCCGCTCATTTTGGAGGAAATCACGCATGCAGTATCGGTGCGTCACAACGTCAGTGGAAGGATTCGTCCAGCAGCTCGCCGTCGCGTACATCACGCACGGCTATTGGTTCTACGTCGCCGGTGAAATTCCGGAGGGGAAGGACCCGGCCGCGGTCGATGCGAAGCTCATCGACCGGTACGGCATCGCCATTTCGAAATGGGCACGTTGCCGTCGGAAGAAGCGAGGCTTGGCGAATATGCAGTACCTGCGACACGAGCGGTTCTTCGTGTTGCTTGCAACAAAGGGCCGGCACGAGTTCTTCGAGCGCGAGCGAGCGTCAATTCGCGACGTCCGGCGCGCGTCGATCAAGTTTGCGGGCTACAGCATCGGCTGCCGCAGAGGACGCGACGAGCGGTGGCACGCGTCGGTAAGAATTGAACGTGAGTTGCACGTCGGTTTGAAGGCGCACCTGGTGGAAGTCGGCCTGCGCCGGGGTTCGCGCGCCGTCGAGATCGAATGTGGCAAGATTCCGCATCAACCGTATGCGCCGATCCGACGACAGCTATGCGAAGTGCTGCGTGCGGTGAATCGCGCACGACGGACTGCTGGACGCGATCCTGTCGCCACTGCATCCCTCCCATGGGATCGCCGTGTTATCCAACCCTTCCGTTGAAGCTCGAACCCCGCCAGTGCGTCATGTCATCGTGCATGCTGCGAGTGGATAATGATTGGCAGTCAACGTGCATCGCGCATTCGCACCAGTTCTAAGTCGCTTCCCTGACGGCTGACAGTAACTCGCTCTGATGTTCGCACGGTCAATGCGGCATGGGACATGTCAAAGGGGAACATGCACGGGAGCGATTTGAGGGATGACACTGCAATCGGTTTTGATCGCGCCCAGTGGAGCGCGGCCTCGACCAAGAACGACTCAAGCGGCCGCGAGAGGCGCACGGCCTTTCTTGCGGGCGTGTATCGGCCCCGTTCGTCTTCCTGGTTGAGAGCGCCCCACCAAATCGCCGTCTGCCATGCCGCGCGAGAGGCGCGGCTGACCGCGGGGCGCTGCCCCCAATTCTCGTACATGCGCTGAATGACGCTGCCCCGCTGAACATCGCCCTGGATGCTCAGCAAGCGTCCAACCGCATCCATCACGTCTCCAAAGAACGGGTACGCCGCAAGCGTCATTCCCCAATGGAGGGCAATCCGCTGTTCCGGCTGCGCCTCGGCGAGCAGTCGAAAACCGAGTTCCTGGAGGTCTCGACACGCCTTGGGGGGAGTGACCCACACCCGACACAGCACCGTGATCGTCTTGCCACGATTGCTGCTGTGTCCATCACCACTCACGGAGTCCGCGAGGAATTCATCGAGCCAGGCGCGTATCTCCTTCACGTCAGTACGCGCCGCGCTTCGCGACGCCACGGCATCTAGCCAATGCAGACGGAGTTCACGGTCGAAACCGATGGTCTGGCGATTCATGGGGCAGCACGACCGATCCTGACAAATGTAACGACAATTTCATCAATCGAGATTCCACCGTGACTTCGAACGGCTGCATTGGGTGAAGCGAATGCGCCACGTCCGGCAGCAAGGGCGACGTGCATCGAAGTCGGCAGTCCCACTCCGGTCCAAGAGAAGGCGGCGTTGGTGCCAACAAAAGTGCTACGCGTGTTCTCGTCCGGAAAAACAATAGCGCGAGTGCCGGTTTCATCCGGTATGGAGCCGACGTCCGGACGCCCGATTCCGCGTGCAGCCGCGTTTCCGTGATCCGATGATATGAACACGTCGAATTGCCGCTGCAATAGCATTTGAATCAGCGAGACGAGGTGACCGTCTCGGCCCCATTGGCGTACGGACGCCTGCAACACCGAGGCTCCCGAACTGACGCCATGTACGAGGCGGTCAATCGAGTTGAGAACAATTGCGATCACCGTCGCTCCCTGTTCATCGACTGCGCTGCGAGTCCGGTCAATGACGACGGCCTCGGGTTCGGCGAGTCCATGTTTCACGAAGGCGACCCGGTCGCGCCGGCGGCCACGTTCCTCCCAGAAGTTCTTCCAGTGTCGGTCTTCCGCGCTTGTGGACAAAATCGTCGGTTCAAAGAAAACCGGGGCTTCCCCGGAGAACATCGCTTGCCTTGAAACCGATGTGATGGTCGGAATCCAGGCGAACAACGCGGACTCGTCCATGCGCAGGCCATGTCGCCACTCGGAGCCCGGCGCATCTCGAATCGTCAGCCACTGACTGAGCGACATCCCGTCAACGACGATGAGCGCGATCTTGTCACTTTCCGACCGGCGATGGGCCATGAGGTGGGCGATTTGATGAACCATGCAGGGAGCGGGAAAAAACGAGCGATTCATCAGGCCAGCGTAGCGCGCGAGCAGCCAATCGCGTAATCGTGTGTCGATTTCTGTTTGCAGCGACTCAACCTCAGGGGCCAGGCTATCCCTGTCCTTCGTGTCGAGTTCATCAAATTGACGTGTCAGCTCAGCCCACCGAAGCGCAAAGGTCGTCCAAACTGTCGGCGGGACGTTTGGTTCGGGCGCCTCGCTTCGAATGTTCTCGATGAGGCCGCCAACGGATTCGGCCGACCCCACGGTCGAAATGCCCTGAATGCCGATTTGCTCCCATCGCCCGTCGAATGCCGCTGAGTCGCCGATTCGCACCGGTTGCAGGCGCCCTTCGACGAAGAGGTTGTCGATTACCAGTCGAACTTCCGGGGAGTTGAAAGGGAGGTCGGCCGGGCCTGGTACGGTCAAGGGCTTAGACGATTCACCACCGTCTGTTCCGATGTGGTCCAAGTATCGTGCCCAACGTTCCTGCAAAAAGGCGAAGAACGTCTCTGCCGACGCGACTAGCGAAGCGAGCGGCCAGTCGGCGAAACGCCCTGACTGCTTTGCGACGGTCTCGAACCTGGTGGCCAACGTGGCGGGAACGCGACGGCCCGCATAATGAAGCCTGCAGACTTGCCCGAGAAGCTCTTCGATGCTCGTCGTAATCTCCGGTGATAGTTTGAACACCGCACGGAGAACATAGTCGCGCGTCTGGTTGCCGCCGAACACGTCATTGCCGACAGACTTGCGGACCAGCCAGAGCGCATCGAGATCCGCCTTGTCCAGCTCAGCGAGCACGTCAACCGCGAGACCCTTGAAGAGCTCTCCGAAGGAAATGCTGATAACGCGATCAGCCTGGCGGGCGTGCCACAGCACGTCGTGCGGAATGCAGCTGATGTCGGCTTCCGAGCACGATGCACCGACGACAACGCTCGAAGTGTCGCCCTGGTCCCACTTCCGGCGATGCCGCGTCTCATAGAGAAAGCGGAATCTGACGGGGTCCTCATATCTGAGCACGTCGAATCCGCACTTGCGAAGCTCCGTCGCAATGAGGTCATCCTGCATGAGCCCGTCCGGGTCGGCGACGACGGTCACGCGGCATGTGCGTGCGATATCGGCGGAGAAGTGGCGCATGATCGGCTCGCGCCAGTTCAACTCAGCCTGCGTTTGGGTCGTCTTGCTCATGCTCATCAACCAGCGTCACGCCTGTGCCACGCGAACCACGCAAACAAGGCTCAACTCAGGCAGCGTCTGCTCGCGACGCGACATGCGTTCGTTCCACTGCGCCTCTTCCTGTTCCAACTGCCGTTCCCGATATTGCCGAACCGCGTCGAGACCGACATGGCGCAGTGCCTTGCGACGGATGCGGAAGGCGTCGCCCGTCTTCTTGCGTTCGCGGTCAAGACGTTGTCGATGCCGAGTGGCCAACTCGCGGAAGAGCTGCTCTCCCCGCTCGGACGCGATGCCGCGCAGTTTCTCCTGAACCGCCGAGCCGTCCGGTGAACCCCCGGCAGAGCATTCGAACCGACCGTCGATCAGCGCATCCCAGACGGTGCGTGCCGTCGGCGCCAGCACGCGTTCAGCGTCGTCAACGAACAGCGGGGTCAGTCGCAGCTCGCGCTCGTCTTCCGATTGAAGAGCAATGCGCCAGAGGGACCACCAGCCGGACACCTTATCTGAAACGCCTTCGACGACAACGGAGGGAACCGCCATCTGCGGTGCGACATGGGGAAGGTTCGCGAGCAAGCGTCGCACCCGCTTGTCTTCGACCGTCACGAGCGTTGCTCCCCCAGCATCTGCCTCCTGCCGGCTGAATACCGCGTCGTCGTGCTCGGTACCGTCGGGCCAGCGTAACGAGTAGCGACCCTCGTTCGCTTCGACGCTGGCACCCGCATCTTCGTGGGCACGCAGGTACGAGAGGACCATTTGCTCGGTCCAATACGGCAATTGATGGTTCGCAACCTGCTTGGCGTCGTCGGCGCTCAGCGTCTGAACGGCTCCCAACGTCCGTGAGCCGGTGCGTGCCTCGTCGGCGCGTCTGCGAATCTCCTCCGCGAGTTTGATCGCCCGGGCCTCCGCATCCTCCGGCGAGAGCACCGCCGCCTTGAACAGCTCCTCGAAGGGGACGCCGCCTTCTTCGGAATCGAGCACGTCGCTCAGCTTGTCCACGCCGAATTCTTCGAGAATCGTCCGCAGCTTGTCCTCCAGCACCTCGCGCACGCGAAGTTCCACCGTACCGTCGAGTGCAAAGTTGATGGCGCGGACCACCTTCCCCTGGCCGATGCGGTCCACGCGGCCGATGCACTGTTCGATCTTCATCGGGTTCCACGGTAGGTCGAAGTTGATCACCACGTGGCAGAACTGGAGGTTGAGGCCCTCGCCGCCGGCGTCGGTCGAAATCAGAATCTGGGCATTCTCGCGAAACTCCCGCTGTACGGTCTGTCGCTCGTCCATCCCGAGTGAACCGTTCAGGCTCACCGTCGAGTAGCCGCGCTGCTCCAGAAACTCAGCCAGCATCTCCTG
>CALFYR010000199.1 GCA_937954195.1 uncultured Dehalococcoidia bacterium | reverse complement strand
GGTGTTCGCGTCCCAGCCCATCATGTACATACCGATACGGGTGAGGGAGACGGCCACACGCTGGCCCCTGCCGGTCCGCGTCCGTGCGAAGAGAGCTGCGGCGACAGCGCCAGCCGCGTTGGCGCCGGTCATGTGGTCGCCCATTCCGCCGCGCTGAAGCGGGGGCAGAGCACCCTCCGGAGTGAGGCTCGCCACCACGCCGGCACGCGCCCAGAACGCACCAACGTCGTACGCGGCCCGGTTGGCTTCGGGGGTGTCGGGCCCATAGCCGGTCACGTTGCAATAGATGAGTCCGGGATTGGTTTGCGACAGCTTTTCGTAGGTGAACCCGAGGCGCTCAAGGGCGCGGGGGCGCATGTTCGAAACGAACACGTCCGCCGCATCGATGATGTCGCCGGCGACGTAGCGGGCGTCTTCGATCTCCAGGTTGAGGGCTATGCTTTTCTTGCCGCGATTGTCGAGTTCGAACGGCGGGTTCATAACGGCGCCGAAGGCGGCGCCGAGTCCGCGGAACGGGTCGCCCTCGGGCGGTTCGATCTTGATGACTTCGGCGCCCCAATCCGCGAGCATTGCCGCACAGGAAGGCCCGGCCACCCAGACCCCCATCTCCACAACCTTGATGCCCTCCAACGGCCCGGCCATTCGCGTCCCTCCAGCGTGCGCTGGAGCGGCATTCTACCGGCCGGCGGGCAGAAGGGGCGAAGCGGGGATCACGCCGTGTCGAGCAAGACCACCGCGGTTGCGGACATTGCTTCGCCCCGCCCGACTGCGTCCAGTCCCTCGGACGTCTTGGCCTTCACGCTGACGGCTCCAACCTCAACGCCCACGATTTCGGCTATCCGCTCACGGATGTGGGGAATATAGGGAGCGAGTTTCGGGCGTTCCGTGCGAACCGTGGTGTCGATGTTCGAAACCACAAGTCCGGCATCGCGCGCGAGTTCCAGGGCCTTCCGCAGGAAGTCGGCGCTATCGGCGTGGGCGTAACGCGGGTCGCTGGGCGGGAAGTAGTGGCCGATATCGCCCAGCGCGGCCGCGCCAAGGACTGCATCCGTAATGGCGTGCAGCAGCACGTCAGCGTCGCTGTGGCCCGAAAGGCCGGGACCTTCTTCGATGATGACGCCGCCGAGTACGAGGGTCCGGCCGTCGTCCACGCGGTGGAGGTCCTCGCCCATCCCGATCCTCATGACGCCTGACCTCGCTGCCGAAGTACCGCCGACGCGAGCTCGAGGTCGAGCGGCCGGGTGATCTTGATGTTCTCCGGGCTTCCTTCGGCCACTGCACATTCCAGCCCAAGCCGCGAAAGCATTGCCGCGTCATCCGTCTCGTCGTTGTCGGACATGGCGGCGGCATCGAGCCATGCCTGGCGCAGGACGACCTGTGGAGTCTGTGCCGCCCAAAGGCGGGCGCGATCCGGGTGCCCCACGACCATTCCCTCGCTCACCTCTTTGATCGTGTCGGTCACCGCCGTCGCGGCGATTGCTCCCGGCCGTCCTTCGGCAGCGGCAAGCACACGTTCGACCAGCTCCCGGGTAACTAGCGGGCGGGCGCCGTCGTGAATTGCGACGTACCGGTTCGCGCACTGATGGAGGCCTGCCTCAACGCTATCGCGCCGGCGGGCGCCTCCTTCGACGACGCGGAAGCAGACCTTCGGACACCAGGCTTCAGCGAGCTGTGTGACTTCGGGGACACGGTCGGCGCTTGTCACGATGGCGAGGCATCCGCGCCCCGGGAGGGACTCGAAGAGCGCCAGCGACCAGGCGAGCACCGGCCGACCACACAGGTCGGCGGAGAGCTTGTCCACGCCACCAAATCGGGTGGACGAGCCAGCGGCGACGATGACCGCATCGAAGTTCACGGTTGGAGTATCCGCCATCGTGAAGAACCGGTCAGCGGGCAGTTCGGACGGTTTGAATTCGCCTGCTACCATGGAGGTTCGCCCCGCCGGATTCGTCTCACCTGCCCGGCACGGAGGAACCACCATGACAACCGTGACGATTGACCACCTGTTGAGTCGCATTGCCAAGCCCGCCCGCTATACCGGCGGCGAGTTCAATAGCGTGACGAAGGACTGGGACGCCGCCACCGTGCGGTTCGTTCTCGCCTACCCGGACGTGTACGACATCGGCATGTCGAACATGGGCATCGGCATCCTCTACGACATCCTCAACAAACTGGATGACGTGGTTTGCGAGCGGACGTTTGCACCGTGGACGGACATGGAAGACGAGATGCGGCGCGAAGGCACGCCGCTCTGGACGCTGGAGACGCGGCATCCAGCTCGAGACGCGGACATCTTCGGGTTCACGCTCCAGTACGAGATGAACTATACGAACGTGCTGAACATGCTCGACCTCGCCGGCATCCCGGTCTGGTCGAAGGACCGCACGGATGAAGACCCGATTGTCGTCGCGGGCGGGAGCGGGGCGTTCAACCCCGAGCCAATGGCGCCATTCGTCGATGCCTTCGTGATGGGCGAAGGCGAGGATGCGGTCGCGGAGATCGCGGAGCTGGTGCGGACATGGAAGCGAACGAACGCGAATCGTGAGACACGCCTGCGCGACCTGCTGGCGATGCCTGGAAACTACGTCCCGGCGTTCTACGAAGCGCGCTACGACGAGAGCAACCACTTCGCCGCCCTGGAGCCAGCGGTTCCGGGGGCGCCGAAGACCGTCACCCGCCGCATCGTTGAAACGCTGCCACCCGCGCTCGTGAAGCCGATCATTCCGTTTCTCCAGACGGTCCACGATCGTGCCGCAGTGGAGATTCAGCGCGGGTGCACCCAGGGCTGCCGATTCTGCCAGGCGGGCATGATCTACCGGCCCACGCGCGAACGGAGCCCGGAAGAGGTGGTGGAGGCGGCCCGTCAGCTGATGGCCAACACCGGCTACGACGAGCTTTCCCTGCTCTCCCTCAGCACCACGGACCACAGCCAGATCGTTCCGATGGTTCGGCAACTGACGAGCACCTTCGACAACCTGAAGGTCAGCCTGCCAAGCACGCGCGTCGACACCTTCTCGGTGGATGTGGCGAACGCCGTTGCCACCGGGAAGAAGCACACGCTGACGCTCGCGCCGGAAGCGGGGAGCCAGCGGCTGCGCAACGCGATCAACAAGCTCGTGAGCGAGGACGACCTGCTTGGCGCGGCTGAGAACGCCTTCCAGCGCGGGTGGACCGGGATCAAGATGTACTTCATGGTCGGCCTCCCTACGGAGACCGAGGAAGACGTCTCCGGGATCATCGAGATGGGCAGCAAGGTGAAGGCCTTAGGCAAGAAGTACGTAGGCGGCCGCGCGAAGGTGCGGGTGAGCACCAGCAACCTGGTTCCAAAGCCCCACACGCCGTTCCAGTGGGCACGGCAGGACACAGCCGATGAGCTGACCCCGAAGCACTACCTGCTGAAGGACGGCTGCCGTTCGAATGGCGTGGAATTCAGCTGGAACGACCCGAAGGACAGCTTCGTCGAGGCCGTGCTGAGCCGAGGCGACCGGCGCGTAGCCAACTCGGTCTACGAAGCATGGAGGCGCGGAGCCAAGTTTGATGCGTGGAGCGAGTTCTTCAGCTACGAGCGCTGGCAGGACGCGTTCGCGGCGACCGGTGTGGATGCGGAGTGGTTCGCTCATCGTGAGTGGGACACGCGCGAACCGCTGCCATGGGACCACATCGATTGCGGCGTGACGAAGAGCTACCTGCGCGGCCAGTGGCGCGATGTGCACACCGTGAAGACCGTCGCCGACTGCCACCACGGCGCCTGCAACGTCTGCGGCATGCAGAACTTCGATGCGCTCAACGGCTCGAAGGGCGTGCTCGATTGCGAGGTGAAGCTCGGCAAGCTTGTCGAACTGCGCCGGGGCGCCCGGAAGTATGAAGGCGAGGCGCTGGAGCTGGTGTAGCCCTCACTCCCCTTTTCCGGACGAAGAAAGGGCCTCCCTTGCGGGAGGCCCTTTGATACTGCGGGAAGTGCAGGCTACTCGTCCTCGTCGTCGCCGCCGATGATGGGGTCATCGTCGTCGTCTTCGGCAAGGGCGCCGATTTCCTCGTCTTCCTCATCGAGGAGGCCCACAGCACCGGGGCGCCGGTAGGCGCCTGCTTCGCGTTCGGCCAGCATGCGCTCGAGCTCCGACTCCTCTTCGAGGAGGAGGGATTCGGGCACATCGAGCTCGGCGTAGTGCTCGCGCTTCGGCACTTCGATGTCGCTCCGCGCCGGGATGAGCTTACCGATGATGACGTTCTCCTTGAGGCCAAGGAGCTTGTCAGTGGAGCCATCAACGGCTGCATTCGTGAGCACACGCGTCGTCTCCTGGAAGGAGGCGGCGGCGAGCCACGAATCGGTGTTGAGGGACGCCTTGGTGACGCCAAGGAGGACAGGCTGGGCCGTTGCCGGCTCGCCGCCTTCGGCGATGATGCGGTTGTTCAGTTCCTCGAACAGCCGGCGGTCGTACAGGTCGCCCGGGAGAAGGCCCGTGTCGCCGGGATGGTCCACCTTCACGCGGCGGAGCATCTGGCGGGTGATCACCTCGACATGCTTGTCGTTGATGTTCACGCCCTGGGACTTATAGACCTTCTGGACTTCATCGACCATGTACTTCCGGACAGCGTCGCGTCCCTGGATGTGCAGGATGTGCTGCGGGTTCTTGGCGCCTTCCGTGAGCTGGTCACCGGCATACACCATCTGGCCGTCTTCCACGAGGAGGCGGGCAGCGGCGGGGATGGCGTACTCGCGCTCTTCGCGCTCTTCGTACACCACCTGGAGCCGGTTCTTCGGCAGCACACGGACGATGCCGCTGATGCGGGAGACGACTTGCTCGGCGACTTCGTTCGCGGCCTCGGCCTTCTTGCTCAGGCTGCCCTGGGCGATGACCGCGCCGGCCGAAATCCGGTCGCCATCCTTCACCAGTGCCTCACCCCTCGAGGGTACGTCGTACTCCTCGATGAGCGTATCGACGTTGGTGACGCGGACGATGCGGCGCTCATTCTCGGCGACGATCTCCACGACGCCGTCGGTTTCGCTGATGATC
>CALFYR010000198.1 GCA_937954195.1 uncultured Dehalococcoidia bacterium | reverse complement strand
GTTGCCTAGATGTTGATGAGGAGGGCGGCCGCGCTGGCGGCTGCCTCGGGTGTGGAGGCGACAACGAAGATGACTTCGTCCTGCGCGGTGTCGCGGAGCTGGATGACGGTGCGACCCGCCGGGTAGGTGCCGGCGGTCCCCGTGGTGGCTTCTTCGACTTCGGCGCCGGATTGCTGCAGCAGGCGGATGTGGGCCTGGGCAAACTCGCCGGCGTCCTTGGGGTCGAAGAACTTCACGCGGAAGATGGCGAGTGAGCCATCGCCATCGGAATAGAGACCGAACTGGTCGCCGGTCCATCCCTGTGCGGCTCCGAGCGCTTCGAGGGATGGCAGCCAGAGCTGCAGGTAGTTCGCGAGCCGGAATTCACCAAGCACGCCGTCCACGGAACGTGACCAGTCGCCCCCGAGGCCGGACGAGATGTCTGGCAGGGCTACTTCCTGTGGGAGCCAGCCGGTATCGCGGATTGCGGGATGCATGATTTCCGCCGTGGTCAGTTCGCGGCGGTCGCGAAGGATGGCGTTGATGGCTGGCTGGCCGGAGCTGGCCCGGATGGCAGTCACCCAGTCGAGACCTGCTTCGTAGGGAAAGCGGAGTTCGCGTTCGAGAGCCGCCGGGACGGATGATTGGACCGCGCTGGCGTTGATGAACGAGCGCATGCCGTTCGAGGCGAGTTCCGATTCGAGCCAGAGCCGTTCGTGCGCCACCGCATCGCCCTCGAGGATCGCCGCCCTGGCCAGGCCGCTGTCGTCGATGTTCGACGCGTTGTGTTCGAGGCGCTCCAGGTCGTAGGCGTTGTCCTGGACCGCATGGATGAATTCGTGGGCGAGGGTGGAGCGTTCGATCTCGGAGAGGTTCGCGGGGTCGAGTTGGAGTTCGTCGCGGACGAGCCACATGGTCGAGTCGGGTGGCGCATAGAAGCCGATGGCCGCTTCGGTGAGGAGTTGGAGGTAGAGCTGCCGATAGTCCTGGTTGGCGCTGAGGTAGCCGAGGAGGCGGTAGAGCGACGTGAGGTGGTCCATGGCAGCACGGTCGTCGTCGGTGAGTTCGGATTCGACGAACTCGGCGACGCGCTCGCGCGGGATGGCGCCGATACGGATGCCCGTTGGCGCCGGGAGGCCGCGTATCTCTGCGACGTCTTCGAGCATGGCCTGGAGCCCGGGCGAGAGGGGCTGGCTTTCGAACGCTGGTTCTTCGGAGCCCCCGCCGCTGCAGGCTATGACGAAAGCGGCGGTCGCCGCGATCAGGGTTAGGAGGAGGCGCTTCACGGGGTTTGCCAACCTTGCCCGAAGCCATCGCGAATGGCTATCCTGATCGATGCGGCGCATTCGTCTAGTGGCCTAGGACACCGCCCTCTCAAGGCGGAGATCAGGGGTTCGAATCCCCTATGCGCTACCAGGCATGTTCGAACGGGCAGGGTGATGAACCCGCCCGTTTTTTCTTGCCCGGCGCTGGTGGCTGCTACGATGCTCATTGCTGTCTTGAGTCCCTGCAGGGAGGGTCTATGGCTTTCGTGGATGATGCAACCGCGGCTGAATACCGGTCGGCGTGGGATGCGTGGCTGAAGCAGGTTGAGCACATCCACCGGGTGTTCCTGGAGGGCGAGGCGCTACGGCCCGATGCCATGAAAGGGTTGCTGAACCGCGAGGCACGGGCGAAGGAGAAATACGACGCTGCGCGGCTGAAGCTTTTGGGGTTGGATGAGAGCCCGCTGGCCACCGGCCCGGTAAACCCGGACGACAATCCCTTTAAGTAGGGACTTTCGGCCGAAGTTTCTGAAGGCGCAGCCGCGCTACACTTGGGCCATATGGCGACACGGACGCTGGGGGGACGGCCGCACTTTTCGCGGCGCGGCATTTACGTGCTCCTTGCCGTGCTGGCAATGGTCCCCGTACTGGCGTTCGCCATTGGGCCGCTGACCTCGAGTTCTTTTTCGGTTGATGGGCCCGCGGGGCCGTTCCTCGCGTTCTCGGCCGGCGTGCTTTCGTTCTTTTCGCCCTGCGTGCTCCCGATGGTGCCGATCTTCATCGCGCAGATTTCGGGTTCGAGCATTGAGAATGGGAAGTTCACCTCCGACCGGCGGGTGACGTTCACGCACGCGGTGGCGTTCGTCACCGGACTCTCGGTTGTCTTCATCGCGCTTGGCGCCGTGGCGGGCCTGCTGGGCTCGTACTTCCTGGTGGATAACCGCCGCGAACTGGGCGAGTTCGCCGGGGCCATTCTCGTGCTGATGGGCGTATTGCTCGTCCCGCCGCGCGGGCGGGCCGATCCGTTGAAGTCAGCGGTGATGCTGATCGCATTGACGGTGGTGTTCTTCTTCCTGGCGGAACTCGGGAACCTGCAGGACGACCGGTTGCGGCTGGGCGTGCTGGGCGGGGTGCTGCTCGTGGTGTGGCTGCGGTTCGCGGGATACATCCATCTCTCGTTCTTCCAGCGGACGTTCGAAGTGCGGACACCGCGAAACCGGAACATCAGCTACGCGCGCTCGGCCTTTGTGGGCGGGGCGTGGGGGCTGGGCTGGACGCCATGCATCGGGCCGATCCTGACGAGCATCCTGACGATTGCGGCAGATTCGGGGAGTGCGCTCCAGGGCACGCACCTGCTGGCGTGGTATTCAGTGGGACTGAGCGTGCCGTTCCCGATCGCCGGGCTGGCGATTTCGGACGCGAACAAGTTCATGCGGCGCATGCAGCCGTATACGCCGATCATCGAAGTGGTGGCGGGTATCGCGCTGATCATCGCCGGCGTGCTGCTGGTGAGCGGCCGGTTGACGGCGCTGAACGAGTACTTCGGGTTCGCGGAGTTCAACCAGGGACTCTAGCCATTTTGGATTTTGGAGTTTGGATTTTGGAATCGCCCCTGAGGGGAGCGGCGCGCGGGTGCACTGAAACGGAAACGTCTGGTACGCTGAGATTTCGCGGCGCGTTCGTCTAGAGGCCCAGGACGCCGCCCTTTCAAGGCGGAGATCAGGGGTTCGAATCCCCTACGCGCTACCATGCACCCTCTTGCTGAAGCCGGGTTGTTCGACCCGGCTTTCGCCTTGCCCGTGGATGGCGGCCTGGTGCTTGATGGCTCGGCCGGGAGGCGGCAGGATCGCATGGTGACCCAGAAGACGAAGGGTGAGCAGCGGCTGAGCGACCTCGCATTGCTTCGCCGCGTTCGCGACCGGATGGACCGCGAGTTTTCGCAGCCGCTGGATGTGGAGGCGCTCGCGCGGGGTGTGGGCATGTCGGCGGGACACCTGAGCCGGCAGTTCAAGCAGGCGTATGGCGAATCCCCCTTCAGCTACCTGATGACGCGTCGGATTGAACGGGCGATGGCGCTGTTGCGGCGTGGCGACATGAGCGTGACCGAGGTGTGTTTCGAGGTGGGCTGTTCGTCGCTGGGGACGTTTAGCACGCGATTCACGGAGCTGGTTGGCGTTTCGCCGAGCGTGTTCAAGCGAGACGCAGCGCTGACGACTGACGGCATTCCCGCGTGCGTGGCGAAACACGTCACGCGACCGGTCAGGAATCAAGAAGCGCGGGGAGTTTCGGCGCGTTAGCGTGTCGTGCATGGACATTTCAATTCATCAAACGTTTCTTCCACACACCGACCCCGAGGCATCGCTCGCGTTCTTTCGCGACGTGCTGGGCTTTGAGGTACACGCCGACGTGGGCTATGAAGGCATGCGCTGGATAACTGTCGGGCCTGCGGGCGGTGGCACGTCGGTTGTGCTCTACCCGCCGGGCGCCGACCCGGGCGTGACGGAGGACGAGAAGCGAACCATCGAGGAAATGATGGCCAAAGGGACCTTCGCTTCGCTAATCCTCTCGGCGGCGGACCTGGACGGCGTGTTCGCGCAGCTCGCGGCCAAAGGCGCCGACGTGGTTCAGGAGCCGATGGACCAGCCGTACGGGGTCCGCGACTGTGCCATTCGCGACCCGGCGGGCAACATGATCCGGATTCAGCAGCAGGCGTAAGCCCACAATCAGTGGGAAGTGAGTGCCAATGGCAGCAAAGAGCAAAGCGGACCCGGAAGAGGCCGTCCTGGCCACCATCAAGGCGATGCCCGATAGCGACCGGGCGATTGCGGAACGGCTGCATGCAATCATCCGTGAGAGCGTTCCGGATCTGACGCCACGGCTCTGGTATGGGCAGCCTGCCTACGCCAAGAACGGAAAGGTCGTCTGTTTCTTCAGGGGCGCGGCAATCGACAAGGAACGCTATCTGACCTTTGGGTTTAGCGGCGAGGCGCAACTCGATGACGGCAAGATGTGGGCGACGTCGTACGCGCTCACGGGCATCGATTCCGCAACGGAGAAGCAGATCGCCGCGCTCGTGAAGAAGGCGGCTGGATGAAGACAAGTACCGATGGGCGGGTGGCGGCGGATAGCCATGACCTGATTCGCGTGCACGGCGCGCGTGTGAACAACCTGAAGCACGTGAGCGTCGATATCCCGAAGCGGCGACTGACGGTGTTCACGGGAGTTTCGGGGTCCGGCAAGTCATCACTCGTGTTCGGGACGATTGCGGCGGAATCGCAGCGGCTCATCAATGAGACGTACAGCGCGTTTGTCCAGGGATTCATGCCCACGCTTTCGCGGCCGGATGTCGAGGTGCTGGAGGGGCTGACGACGGCAATCATCGTCGACCAGGAGCGCATGGGGGCGAACGCGCGCTCAACCGTGGGCACGGCAACCGACGCCAACGCGATGCTGCGCATCCTGTTCAGCCGGTTGGGCGACCCGCACATTGGGCCGCCCAACGCCTATTCGTTCAATGTTCCTTCGGTGCGGGCGAGCGGAGCGATTACGGTCGAACGCGGGCCCGGGAAGACGAAGACCGAAACAGCGACGTTCAACCGGCTCGGGGGGATGTGTCCGCGCTGCGAGGGGATGGGCTCGGTAAGCGACATTGACCTCA
>CALFYR010000197.1 GCA_937954195.1 uncultured Dehalococcoidia bacterium | reverse complement strand
ATAGCGTCGACGCTGCCGAGCATCCGGGTCGGCGAGGCCGTGGTACTTCTCAGGTGGTGCGTGAAGCGCCTTCGAGAGCATCGTCCACGTCGATGCCTGCACGGTTGGCTGACCGGTTCGCGTGCGAATCGGAGTGCCATGCACACCAATGAAATCCCCAAGGTCGATGAGGCGAAGCGAGTCGTAGTTCTCAAGGGAGTTCTGGCGGAGCAGAACCTGGACTCGCCCGTACCCGTCCTGGAGATCGATGAACGTGGCCTTACCCATGTCCCGCTTCGCCACGACACGGCCCGCAACGTCGGCCTCGACGCCCTCGACCTCGCTCACACCCTCCGGCAGCGCATTCACGAGCGCCGTGATGTCCGAGGAGGTATGGGTGCGAGAGACCCGGTGCGGATAGGGGTCAACGCCCGCGGCACGAAGCTCCTCGGCCTTTGCTATGCGCTGAGCCATTAGTTCGTCCACGTGCTCTCCTTCCACGAAAACGGGCCGCCCGGTCGGGGCAGCCCGCGTCACAACAATCCTGGGGCGCGGGCCTCAGTCGATCTGCAGCACCTTAACCTTAATGACGCCCTTCGGGACGTTGACCGACACCGTCTCACCGACGGCTTTGCCAAGCAACGCGAGACCAACTGGCGAGTCGTTTGAGATCTTGCCATTCACAGGGTCCGCCTCGGGGCCGCCAACAATCTGGTAGTGGCGGATGACGCCATCCTGGTCGACCTTCACGCCGCTCCCGACGACCACGCGACCCGCGGTGTGGGCGGCAGATTCATCGATGACCCTGGCACGCCGAAGGATGTCCTCGACCTCCAGAATGCGGCCTTCGACTCGGCCCTGTTCCATCTTGGCGTCGTCGTACTCGGCGTCATTCTGGCTCGTGCCCTGCTCCTGGGCGTTATGGATCATCTCGGCCACTTCACGGCGGCGAGTACGAAGCGTCTCGAGCTCCTGCTCGAGCTTTGCCTTTCCTTCACTTGTCAGCGGAACGGGCTTATCAGTCATGTCGTACCCTAGGTGCCTGCCGCACGAGCAAAAAAAGCGACCGAGGCGCGAAATGCCTCAGTCCACGCTGAAGTATAGCCGCCGAATTCAGCGGGCGGCAAACTTATCGAAGGAAGCAACCCGTGAACCAGGAGCCCCAGGAACCCGCCGGACCCTCCTGGAGCCGCCGCGCGCAAAACGACGACGCGCCACCGCGTGTCGCGCCGGCAAATCAACGGCCGCAAGAATCGCCGCTTCCCAACGCCGCAGCCCGGCCGGGACCTTCCATCGACGCACCGGCGAAGGCCCGCGCCTGGGTGGTCCCCGCCGTCGCCGGCTTTTCCGCCCTCTTTGGCGCGCTGGTTGGCGCTGTCGCCGTCGTATCGTTCCAGGGCGATGACGGCGGGACGGACGAAGTCGATGCGGCCCAGTCACCGTCGGTGACGCTGCAGCTCTCAAGCGCTATCACGGATGTTGCCAATGCCGCGCGACCCGGCGTCGTGCGCGTTGAAAGCGCTGCCAGCGTAGCGGCCGACGACACCGACATTGGCAGCGGCGTGGTCGTCGATGCCGAGCAAGGCTACATCCTCACCAACGCCCACGTGGTTCTGGAAACAGAACGCCTCCAGGTCCTGCTGGCCGATGGCACTGTCCGGCCCGCCGTGCTCGTCGGCCACGACTTTCCCTACACCGATGTCGCCATTCTCCAGATAAGTCCCGGAGGGCTAACGGAGATCCCAATCGGAGACAGCGAACAACTCCAGCTCGGTGAAACCGTCATCGCCATCGGCAATCCGCTCGCCGAATTCGATGGCTCCGTAACGGTCGGCGTCGTCAGTGGCCTGAACCGGGCGCGGACGTATGACGGCGTCCGCCAGGGCGACCTGATTCAAACCGATGCCGCCGTGAACAGCGGGAACAGTGGCGGCGCTCTGTTGAACCTCCAGGGCCAGCTCGTCGGTATCCCGATGTCAGTCCTGCGCGAGACTCGCGGAGGGGCTCCCGTCGAAGGCATCGCCTTTGCGCTCCCCTCCAACCGCGCGATGGAGGTTGGACGGCGGATCATCGAAACCGGAGGTTCGCTCGAAAGACCGTCCCTGCAGCTGGATGTTGTCGAGATTACCCGTGGGGTCCGCTCGCAGTTCCCGGGAATCGAGGCTGAATCTGGCGCACTCGTGGTTGCGATCCACATGAACGGTGTGGCGGCGGAGGCTGGAATCCGCCTCGCCGATGTGCTCATCGAAGTCGATGGAAACACGATCGATGCCGAGCATCCGCTTCACACGCTGCTCTCAGGAATGCAGCCCGGGCAGACCGTTCGGGTTGTGTTCAATCGCGAGGGCCGGATAATCGAAACCGAGGTCACCCTTGCAAGACGTTCCTGACGCATTTCTTGGTCCCACGGGGCTCCGCGGCTGATGACCCGGCGGGGAGGACAGCTACCCTGGGGTTCCAGCAACAATGGGCTTTTCAACGAGCGCCGTTCGAACGGCCTCGGTCAGATTGCCGCGCTCGTGCTCATCGTTGTTGCGGTACTGGCCCTCGCGTTCTTTCTTTTCACGCGGATGTGCGGGAGTTCCGACTGCGTCGAACCGTATTGCCCCTCTGACCGGAACATAGCCGCGCCGGATGGCTTCGAGTTCGTATCCAGCATCTTCGAGTACAACCCGGAGAGTGGCTCGGAACAACCCGGCTTCAACCTCGTCATCCAGGTCGCGCTCACCGAAACCGTCACCGATGGCGGAGCGCTCAGCTTCTACCGCTACGTCGAGGAGTCGAGCAACTGGGAGCCTATCGCACCTGCAGTGCTCGACGTCGAAACGCAGATCGCCTCGGCGACCTTCACGGATGCACCTGCTGTGATGGCAGTCCTGCGGCGCAACTCGCCGGGCGGCAGCGTCGTCGCCTACCTCCCGCCAAACGGGACCCTCCATCCGGAGGCCACCCCTCACGTGACGTTGGTTCACACCCTGGACTTTTTCCCGCAGGCAGATGGTGGTGTCGCGGGCGCTGTCACCCCGCTTGAGACCGGCGGCTCGTTCCAGCAGTATCCTGTCGTTTCAGCCAACGCCTCCACCCAGGGTGCCGTAGCCATTGTGGAGAGCATCCTTTCGAGTGCCGCAGCCCGTTCCAACCACGTGCAACAGCTTGTGGCCAAGGCCAACGAATCGAACGTGAACGGCCTGGACATCGCGTACCTCGATCTGCCCGTCACCCAGCGCACATCATTCACCCTGTTCGTTGGTGAGCTCTATCGAGCGCTTCATGCTGTGAACAAGCAGCTAACTCTTACGCTGCCCGCGCCGCTGGTGAACCAGGCACGCGTCGATGAAGGCGCCTACGACTACGCTGAGCTCGCGAAGACCGCCGACCTCGTGAAGATTGCCCCGTACCGTGACCAGGGAACCTACCGGCTCGTGGTCCCGGAAATCCTGACCTACCTCACCGAGCGGGTCTCTCCCGGCAAGCTGGTCCTGACCGTCAGTCCGTACGCCACCGAAACGGGTGGTGAGTCCATCCGGACCATGCCGATCGTTGAAGCAATGAACATCGCGACGCGCATTTCCGTCCGGGCCCAAACGGACGCGATTACCACATCGACGCAGGTCGACGTCGCCGGCACCAACATCGACCGGGAGGAGAACCTCACCGGTGTGCGCTGGCATCCCGAATCGGCGACCGTCGCCTTCAGCTACAAGCAGGCGCAGGGCGGCGGAAGCCGGACGATCTACATCGAGAATTTCTTCAGTATCGGGTTCAAGCTGGAGATGATTTCGTCCTTCCAGCTCGGGGGAGTCGCAATCGAAGACGCGAGCGCGAACACCTACCTCGGTAATATCTGGACGGCTCTGATTCCCTTCATCACAAGCGGTCAGCCGATCCTGATGCAGCCGAACAACGAGGACCTCCAGCCTCGATGGACCGCCAGCGGGAGCGGCACCATCGAAGCGTTGCCAGGTGGCGCGGCACGGTGGTTCACCCCGGCCGAACCCGGAACGTACACCATCAGCCTCACCCTTTCCGACGGAGTCGCACTCTTCGAGAACAACGCCTCCGTCAACGTGCTGGCTCGGGAGGGCGCATCGGCCTCCCCCACGGCGGCGAACTAGCGATGGCTGCACGAGGCGTCCGCATTGCAGGCGGTACAGCGCGCGGACTGCCACTCGCCGAACCGCGCGGCGTGCGGCTGCGCCCAACCTCAGGCCTCGTACGGGAGGCGATCTTCAACATGCTGGGAGAACGAGTAAGCGATGCCGTCGTACTCGACCTCTACGCCGGCACAGGCGCGCTTGGCATCGAGGCCCTCAGCCGGGGAGCCGCCCACGCGACTTTCGTGGAGGCTGAGGCAGCCTGTGTTTCCGCCATTTCCCAGAGTCTCAGTCGCGCGCAGATGTCCGATATTGGCACGGTGCTCCGTGCAAGGCTCCCCGGCGCCTTGAAGAACCTCCAGGGAACGTTCGACATCATCTTCCTGGACCCGCCCTACAACGAGCCAGACATCGAAATGGTGCTCGTGAACCTCGCGCCGCACCTCGCCGATGGCGGCGTGGTCGTCTACGAGCATGGAAGCCGGTACAATCCGCCGGAACGTCCGGCAGGCCTCCGCCTGTCGGAACGTCGCGTCTATGGCGATAGTGCTGTGGCGTTCTTCGTGGCTCAGGAGGGGGAATGAAGATCGCAGTCTACCCGGGTGGGTTCGACCCGCTGCATAACGGTCACCTGGACCTCGTAACACGCATGACCCACCTGTTCGATCGGGTCATCGTGGCGGTGGTCAAAGGCCGAGATCAGGGGTCGTTCTTCAGTTGGGAAGAGCGCATCAACCTCTTCAAGCAAGCCGTTGAACATCTCCCGGCGGTCGAAGTCGAAGGGTTCGATGAGCTGACGGTCGAGTTCGCGAAGCGAAAGGGCGCGGTTGCGGTGGTCCGCGGCATTCGCGCGGTGAGCGACTTCGAAGCTGAGTTCGCCATGGCGATGATGAACCGCAAGATGGCCCCCCACCTCGAATCCGTCTATCTCATGGCTAACCAGGAGTTCCTCTACATCTCCGCGAGCCGGGTGCGTGAAGTCGCGCGCCTGGGCTACGACATTGCCGATCTTGTGCCACCGCATGTGCGGATCGCGATGCGCACAAAGCTCGGCCAGTCGTAAGCTGACGCCCTGACGGGCCATCGTGGAAATTCTTGACCTCATCGACACACTTGAAGAGCTGGTAATCCAGTCCCGCAGGCTGCCCGTGGGTGGCAACCTTGTGGTGGACAGGAAGCGCATGCTCGACGTGATCGATCAGATGCGGCTCGCCGTGCCGGCGGACCTTCGCCAGGCGCAGCAGATCATCGAAATGCGCGACCAGATCGTGGAAGAAGCGCACGCAACCGCTCGCCAGACTCTGGAACGAACCGAAGCGGAGCGCGGCCGGCGGCTTGAAGAGAGCTCCATCATCAAAGAGGCGCAGGAGCGCAGCCAGCAGATGCTGATGGATTCGGAAGCCCGCGCCCGCCAGATCATCGCCGAGGCCGATGCGACCGCGGCCGAACACATGAGTGAGGCTGCCGAAGCGGCGAGCAAGCAGCTCGACGATGCGGATCAATACGCGCTGGAAGTCTTGAGCCGGCTCGAGAATCAGCTCCAGGCCTTCCTTGACTCCATTGGCGTGAGCATTTCCAGCCTGCGTGAGAAGCGCTGACGCTGGTAGTTGGCTTACCAATCCCGTAAGGTTTGGCGGCTGCCAAAGCCTCGGAGGTATGATCGAATGGCGGAGTTCAGTGTCATCAAGGAATCCGAGGCGCCTCGCCCGGTACGCCAGCAGCGGAGCCTCGCAGCCCGCATGCGACAGTACGAACAGTTCGTCCAGGACGTAGCGCCGGGCAAGGTTGGGAAGCTCACGCCATCCGGCGGCGAGTCATTGCGCGCACTCACGTTGCGAATCAGTCGCGCCGGCAAGCGGACCGGCCGGGCGGTGCATACCTGGATTGCGGACGACTCCGTTTACTTCTCGGTTCGATAGCGCGAGAAAGAGAAACGCCAGCCGCTCCCAGGAGAGCAGCTGGCGTCACTGTGACACGAGCCGGTGGACTTATGAACGGCGGTCGGCGGTAGACCCTGCCTCGCTGGAAACCAGGGCAAACGAAGGGACCTCGCGACGCGTTGTCCGTGCGGGCGCGGCCGCTTCGCGGGGCTGCGTGCTTTCGTCGGTAGCAGGCGCTGGCGCGGACGTGGCCTTCGGGGCCGTCCGCGACACAATATCGCCGCCGCCCTTCTGAGTGGTATCGATAGAGCCAGAAAGCGACGCGCCTTCCTCGACCACGAGAACGGGGGCCTTGAGCGTCCCGGTGACCACCGCTGTCGCCGTCAGGGTGAGCTTGCCGGAGCAGACGATGTCGCCCTCCAGCCGCCCTCGAATCTGGGCATCGCGGGCCTGGATCCGGGCCCGGGCTGACGCTTCCTGCTCGATCGTGAGCAGGCCCCGGCATACAACTTCACCGCTGATCGTGCCCTCCACGCGAAGGTCGTGGTCGGTCTCGTAGCGGCCATCGAACGACGAATGCCGGTCGACCAGGCTCTCCGAGCGGGCCTCGCCCGTGGCGCGGTCGTCGCCTTCGCTTCGGCCGTTCGCGGTTGGCCGCGGCGCGCGCGGACGCGTCGCCTCAGGCTGGAATTCGGCGTATGAGTCGCTTTGTTCGACACCGTAGGATTCGTTTTCGTATCGGCCCGATTCTGGGTAGCGCTCATCGCGGGGTGACTTCTTCAGCTGCATATGCCCTCCGGACGGGGAAGGGGCGTACCGGCCGCGGGGAACCAGGTAAGCCCGGCTAGAACGCACCGTACTCCCGCGTCCACCACCCGTCCACCAGTCCTGCGTAAACTCTCGGGCAACGCGAAAGCCTAACCTTAGCGCGCAAACTGGCTCACAGGACGATGTTGAGAAGCTTGCCTGGCACGTAGATCACCCTGCGTGGCTCCTTACCTTCCAACAGTCCGCTGATCCGTTCCGAGGCGAACATGGCCTGCTTCGCCGCGGCTTCATCGGCGGAAGCCGGAAGCGTGAGGCGGTCCCGGACCTTCCCGTTGATTTGCACGACGACCTCGATTTCATCGTCGCGAGTCAACTCGGGGTCGGCTTCGGGCCAGGGGGCCAGGTGCACGCTATAGCGCTGGCCAGCGCGCTCCCAAAGCTCTTCGGTTATGTAAGGAGCTACCGGCGCCGTGAGCCGCAGCGCGGCGGAGACCGCTTCGTTCCATGCCTCCGTATTGACCGGGCCGGCCTCCCGCGCCCGATGCATTGCGGTCGTGTGCTCCATGAGCCGTGAGATCATCGTGTTGAAGCGGAAGTTCTCGATATCGTTCGTCGCGGCTTCAATCGCCTTGTGCGTGGCGCGACGCAGTTCGCGACTGTCGACGCCGTCCGCGAACTCGACGGGTTCCACCGTCAGATTCCACAGCCGGTTCAGCCATCGCACGATCCCCTGCATGCCCGTCGGGTTATACGGGCCGCCCTGGTCCCACGGCCCCACGAACATGAGCTGGCATCGGAATGCGTCAGCGCCCCACCTCGAGACCTGTTCGTCGGGAGCAACCACATTTCCGCGGCTCTTCGACATGCGATTCCCATCGGGCCCGAGCAGCACACCCTGGTTGAATAGGCGAAGCATGGGTTCGTCGCCGAACACGATCCCCATGTCTCGCGCTGCCTTCCAAAAGAAGCGTGTGTAGAGCAGGTGCATCACCGCGTGTTCGGGACCACCCGTGTACTGGTCCACAGGCAACCACTTGCGGGCTGCCTCCATCGAGAACGGCCGCTCCGGGTTGTGCGGGTCCACGTACCGCATCTGGTACCAGCTCGAGCACATGAACGTATCCATCGTGTCGGTTTCACGCCGGGCCGGCCGACCGTCAACGGGGCACGGCACATTCACCCACTCTTCAACCTGTGTGAGGGGAGACTGGCCGGTCGGGTCGAACTTCACGTTCTTCGGCAGTTCAACGGGGAGGTCATCTTCTGGGACCGGGACAATGCCATGCTCGTCGCAATGGATCATCGGAATAGGTGTGCCCCAGTACCGTTGGCGCGAAATGAGCCAGTCCCGGAGGCGATAGTTCACCGTGCCTTCGCCGAACCCGTGCTCTACCGCATAGTCGATGACCTTCCGGACAGCCTCGGCCGCTGGAGTGCCGTTGAATGGCCCGGAGTTCACCATGGTGCGCCCGCCGGAGAACGCAGCTTCGAGCGGAGCCGCGATGTCCACATCGGGGTGGTCGAAAACAGGAACCACCGGCAGGCCATGCTTGCGCGCGAACGCGAAGTCTCGCTCGTCGTGTGCCGGGACGGCCATGATCGCACCGGTCCCATACGTCACCAGGACGTAGTCGGCGATCCAGATCGGCACCCGTTCGCCGTTGAACGGGTTGACCGCGTATGCCCCGGTGAACACGCCGGTCTTCTCTCGTTCCGTGGACAGCCGCTCAATTTCGGTCTGGCGGCTCGCCTGGAGGCGGTAGTCTTCGACGGCCGGTCGCTGTTCAGCCGTGGTGATCCGTTCGACCAGGGCATGCTCTGGCGCCAGCACCATGAAGGTCGCCCCGTAAACGGTGTCGGGGCGCGTAGTGAACACCGAGAGAGACTCGTCGACCCCGCGAACGTCCACGCCGAAGCTGAGGATGGCGCCTTCGGAACGCCCTATCCAGTTCGTCTGCATGGTCCTGATCCGTTCGGGCCACTCAATGCCATCGAAGTTCAGGAGTTCTTCAGCGTACGCCGTGATTCTGAAGAACCACTGCGTCAGGAACCTGCGCTCCACAATGTCGTCTGAGCGCTCACAGCGCCCATCAACCACCTGCTCGTTCGCGAGCACGGTGTGGCAGCCGGGGCACCAGTTCGCCGCAGCTTCCGCGCGGTACGCCAGTCCCTGCTTGTACAGCTGAAGAAACCACCACTGCGACCACTTGTAGTAATCGGGGTCGCTGGTGACCACTTCGCGGTCCCAATCGAAGCCGGCCCCCATCACCTGGAGCTGCCCGCGCATGTGTTCGATGTTCGCGTAGGTCCACTCCATGGGGTCGATGCCGCGCTTGATTGCGGCGTTCTCAGCCGGCAGGCCAAACGAATCGAACCCCATCGGGAAGAGCACGTTGTAGCCTTTCATGCGGCGGTAACGAGCTGCGGCGTCGCTCGGGGCCATGGCGTACCAGTGGCCCGTGTGAAGGTCTCCAGATGGATACGGGAACATGGTCAGCGCGTACCACTTCGGCCGCGGGTCATCGTCCTTGGCCGCGTAGAGCTTGTCCTGTAACCAGCGCTCCCGCCATTTCGACTCAATGCGGTGCGGGTCGTAACGATCCGTCACGATCTCTCTCCTCAGAACTCAGGGTGAAGTGTGAAAAGCCTGAACGCCCCGCCGGCTACGCACCGCGGGGCGGTGTAAGGATGAGAGGTGATCGCGGCGACGACATGCTACGCATCGTAACCGCGGGGCAGTCCTCGAGTCACCCCTTCTGTGGCTTGGACACCGCTGAGTCCGCAACTTCCGGATGCTCGTCGGCCACCACCGCGTCAGTGTGGACAGCGCCTTCCCGGGCCGACTTACGCAGGACCCAATCCGATACAGGCGCCAGTTCCAACACCACCAGGATCGTAATGACCACAAGGATTGCGGTCAGCCACATCTCCTGGGATACGACGACTCCGACGGCAGCCATCACCCAGATGGTTGCTGCGGTCGTCACGCCTCGCACGCTGTGCCCTCGCTGAAAGACAAGGCCCGCGCCGAGGAAACCGATGCCCTGAACCACTGCGGCAGCGACCCGGTCCTCGCCGATCTCCCTGCCGATGAGACTGAACGTTGCGGCGCCGGCACACACCAGCGCGTTCGTACGAATCCCGGCCTCGTGCCCCCGGATCTCCCTCTCCAAACCAACGACTGCCCCTAACCCAAACGCGAAGAGCACCCAAAGGTAGATCTCGAACTGGTCGGCGTTGCTCATCCCGCGTCCTTGTAGTGCGCGACGATGAGGGTCTCGAAGTTCCGTGGCTTGGAGCACTCACGGCAGGTGAGGTACCAGACCCAGGTCGAGTCGGGGCTGCGCCCGTACTTCTGGCGGGCTTCCATTTCGGTCTGCCGGGTCAGCTTCGGGAGCTGTCCCCAGGGAGCCTGGAGGAGACGCGTGAATGCGATCCCACCGGGACGGTAGATCCCCTTGGAGTCGGCTGCGGCTCCCTCCACTTCCAGGAGAATCGGCCGCCGGAATTTCCCGGCGCCGACGAGCAACATCGCGTCCTCCGGGACCGTCCCTCCGGCAGCTTCCGCAAGACGGCGCAATTCGGTCCGCGTCCCGTCATATCCGATCGGGACGCCAAGCACGGCGTTGGTCGATGCCCGCGCGAAGGTGATATCGGACCAATCGTTCTCAACCTGGTCCCACTCTTCCGGATCGAGGCGAGGGCATGCGCAATCGACGACATCGGCGAGAGACTCTTGCTCGTCCTCGGCCGCATCCTGCCTTGTTACTGGCATTCCCTTCTCATCGAGGCGCACGCGCCGGCGTTCATCAGCCATATCGTGAGGATACCGCGTCCCACATCGGACGGCGAAGCATCATGCCGGCTGTTGGACCATCACCGCGCCGAGGGGAGGAAGCGTGATCGAGCCGCGCAACGTCGCGCCTTCATCTTCCAGCCGGGTGGAAAGCACCACCACGCCGCCCCCCGGGAACCGGACCTCGCGTGGCTCTCGGGCCGTATTCACAGCGACGGCCACCGCGGGACTTCCCGGAGTTGCCCGCACCCATGCGAAAACGTCCTGTGGCGCGTCCAGCTCGCGGGAGCGGCCGTTGAGAAGGGCCGGTGTCCGCTTTCGCAACCAGATAGCCCGGCGATACAGGGAGAGAAGTGAATCCGGGTCCCGCGCCTGTTCCGCGACGTTCCGGTCCAACCGGCCGAAGGGCAGCCAGGGCTGGCCAGTCGTGAAACCGCGGCCTGCGGACGCGTCCCACTGCATTGGCGTCCGTTCGGGATCGCGGCCAATGGTGCGAATCCGGGCTGGATCGACAAGCTGGTCTTCGGGGATGTCGACATCTTCCATGCCGATTTCTTCGCCGTAGTACACGAAGGGCGTGTTCCGCAGGCCCATGAGCAACACCGCTGCTGCGCGGGCGCGCTCGAGTCCACGGCCGTCGCCGTTGTGCCGGGAAATGAAACGCGACCGGTCGTGGTTGCCGATCGCGAAACATGGCTGGGCATCGTGAGGGAGCGCGTCCTCAGCGTTGCGGACAATCCGGCGGATGGCATCCGCCTCCCACCGGGTTGCCTCGCCTTCCGTCTCATGGATGAACTGGAAGTTGAAGGCAAGATGCAACCCCGGTTCATCGTCATCACCGTAGAATCCCGCGACCTCTTCCGCTGTCCCAAAGACCTCACCCACGGCCATGCGGTCGTCGTACTCATCGAACACCGAGCGAATGCGCTTCACCTCGTCGTAAACGTCCGGGTAGTTGCGGTTGTTCACCCAGAGCTGGCTCGACCGCTCTCGATCTCCTGGCGTCCACTCAGGATTGGGCGGGTTATCGGCGAGGTCGGGATGTTTGACGATCATGCCCATCACGTCGATGCGGAAGCCGTCCACGCCTTTGTCGAACCAGAACCTGAGCGCATCGAACATTGCGCGCTCGACTTCGGGATTCCGCCAGTTAAGGTCGGGTTGCTCGCGCAGAAAGGAATGCAGGTAGTACTGGCCCGTCTCCTCGTCGAGCGTCCACGCCGGACCACCAAACACGCTCCGCCAGTTGTTCGGGAGCGAGCCATCAGCCTTTGCGTCACGCCAGATGTACCAGTCGCGCTTCGGGTTGTGACGCGAAGAACGTGACTCGAGAAACCACGGATGTTGGTCCGACGTGTGATTCGGTACCCAGTCCAGGAGGAGCCGGATATTCCGCGCATGGCATTCGTGGATGAGCCGTTCCATCGTCGCCATCGTTCCGAAATCAGGATGGACGGCGCAGTAATCGGAGACGTCGTAGCCGAAGTCTGCCATCGGGGAAGGGAACGTCGGTGAGAGCCACAATGCATCGACGCCCAACGAGTTGGGTGTCCCGTCGTTCAGGTAGTCCAGCTTCGTGATGATGCCTTCGAGGTCGCCGATGCCATCGCCGTCTGAATCCTGAAAGCTTCGCGGATAGATCTGATAGACGACGGCGTGGCGCCACCAATCGACGGGATGTTCGGTCACGCCATCGCCTTCTTGATGCCAGCAACAACCTCCGGATGCTGATTCAAGAACGCCACCGAGACCGTGATGAGCGAATCTATCGACGGCTCCCGTTCCGCGAGCTGCGGAATCCACGCTTCGCCGGCCGCCCGGGCCAACCGCTCGCGGTTCTCCTGGTTGTCTTCGATGCCGAGTTCGCTGGCCAGCATTCTCGCAGCCGGATCATTCAGGAGGATTGCGCTCTCCTTATCGGCCCGGCCGGGCAGGGCGACAAGGAAATTTGCCTGCGTGAACCCCCACGTTTCCGTGGCGATTCCCGGCCCCTGGTAGTACAGCTCAACCGACAGCGGCGCCGTTGTCATGCTTCCGACTCCTGATCGACCTGCTTTGGCATGGCGATGGTAAGTGCGCTGGGCAGTTCGCCCAGCAACTGGGTGCGTACCTGGGTTCTGGTCTGCAGGCCCCAGATGTTGATAAACCCGACCGCTGCAGACTGGTCATAGGTGTCGCCGCGATCATAGGTAGCGAGACCGCGGTCGTACAGCGAATTCACCGCTTTCCGGCCCGCGACAATTGCCTTTCCGCGATGCAGCTTCATCCGGACGGTACCCGTGACATGCCGCTGTGTGCTCGCCATGTACGCCGCGACATCCTGGTGGTGCGCGCTGAACCAGAGCCCGTTGTAAATCAGTTCTGCATATTCGAGCGCGATCTGCTTCTTCAGCCGAATCTGAGACTTTGAAAGCGTCAGCGTCTCAATCGCGCGATGCGCCGTGTGGAGGATGACCCCAGCAGGAGCTTCGTAGACCTCGCGGCTCTTAATCCCTACCAGCCGGTCCTCCACGTGGTCGATTCGGCCAACGCCATGCAAGCCGCCGAGGTCATTCAGGCGCTCCACGAGCGCTACCGGGCCGAGTTCTTCGCCGTTGAGCCGGACTGGCATTCCAGATTCGTACTCGATCTCGACGTATTCAGGAGTCGAAGGCGCCGCTTCAGGGTCGCGGGTCCATTCGTAGGCATCGGGCGGCGGTTCGTTCCAGGGATCCTCGAGGACTCCGGCCTCGGCGCTGCGGCCCCAGATGTTCTCGTCAATGCTGTACGGGCCTTTTTCGCCCCACGGGATGTCGACGCCATGCTGGCGGAGGTACTCAATCTGGTAATCCCGGGCCATCGCATTCTCGCGCGTCGGGGCCACGATGCTCAGCGAAGGATTGAGCGTCTGGATACCGACGTCGAAGCGCACCTGGTCGTTTCCTTTGCCAGTGCAACCGTGGGCCACCGCGGTGGCGCCCTCTTCGTGCGCCACATCGACCAGCAATTTCGCCATCAGCGGGCGCGCGAGCGCCGTCGCGAGCGGGTACTGGTCCTGGTACACCGCGCCCGCTGCGAGCGCGGGAAAGGCGAAGTACCGAAGGAAGTCCTCCCGGGCATCGATGACCCGCACTTTGAGTGCCCCGGCGGCCATGCCGCGGGACTCCACGACCGGCTGCTCGCGGCTCTTGCCGACGTCGATGTTCAAGGCAATCACTTCGTAGCCCTGTTCGACCGTCAGCCACTTGATGGCGGTGGTGGTATCAAGACCACCCGAGTAGGCGAGGATGAGTTTCGGCACGGCACTTCCCGGAGACGCAATGGTACCGACAGTATCGCGGCTCAGCGCCATCCGGGGAACGAAGCGGCGGGACTCGAACCGCCGACCGGGGTACACTCCCGACCGTGACCAAGATCCGTGACCGCGACCAGATCATCGATGCCGCAGCCGCGCTCTTCAGCGCCAAGGGCTACGAAGCCACCAGCCTCGATGACATCGCTGCCGAACTCGGGACGGCGCGGAGCGCTCTGTACTACCACGTCTCTGGCAAGGCCGAACTGCGCGCGCTAATCCAGATTCGGCGGGTCCGCATGCTGGTCGAGGAAGCAGCCCAGGTTGCGACGGCGGAGGGCACTCCCTCGCAGCGGCTCGCCGAACTCGTTCGGGTCCATATCCGCCACTTCCAGCGATACTTCCCGGAATCGAAGATGTGGCTCCAGATCACCTCGGTCGATGACGTCCAGGACACGGCCACCGAGGAACTCCACGAACAGCAGCGCGCCTTCACGCGCCACGTCCGTGATGTAATCGAGCAAGGTATTTCCTGCGGCGAGTTCCGGGCCGTGAACGCGGCGATCGCGTCGCTCGGCATCATTGGAATGTGTCACTACCTCACGATCTGGTACCGCGAGGAAGGTTCCCTCACGACCACTCAGATCGCGGATATCTACGCCGAGATGGCGGTCCAATCACTGCGGTCAGCTGGCTAGCCCCGGGGCAGTCCCAACCCACGCGTCGCGATGACATTCCGCTGGATTTCGCTTGTCCCGCCCTCGATGGTGTTCGCCACCGAACGCAGGTACCCGTGGGTGTAGCCCTCAATGTCAGATTCCGGCTGATGCGCCTGGGCGGCCATGCCAAATACCTGCATGGTGAGCCCCGTGATCTTCTGGTTCAGTTCCATCGCGCACAGCTTGGCCATTTGTGCGAGGAGCGTCGGCGCCGTCCCGGTCTTCTCCTGTTCCGCGGCGATGCGATAGCCAATGAAGCGAAGCACTTGCGCGGCAACCACCGCATCGACCAGGCGGCCGCGCGTGCCTTCGTTCAGCCGGCCCTTGCCAGCCTTTATGTCTCCAATGAAGTCGTCCAGCGACCGGCGGGCTCCGGAGGTAGAACCGATAGATGATCGTTCGAAGTCGAGGGCGACCGCCAGCGTGTACCACCCGCGGTTCTCTTCGCCGATCCGTTGCGACGCCGGTATCCGAACGTTATCGAAGAACACCTCGTTGAACTCGTGGTTGCCTGTCATGTTCACGAGCGGCCGCACCGTGATTCCGGGGCTGTCCATGCGCAGGCAGAACATCGAGATGCCGCGGTGTTTCGGAGCGGCGGGATCCGGGCGGGCCGCCAGCCAGCCCCAGTTCGAGCGATGCGCGCCGGATGTCCAGATCTTCTGGCCGCTCACCACGTACTCGTCTCCGTCCTTGATCGCGCGGGTCTGCAGCGCCGCAAGGTCAGAGCCGGCACCCGGCTCCGAGTAAAGCGTGCACCAGACATCCTCACCCGTGACGATTTTGGGGAGCCAGCGCTCTTTTTGCTCTTCTGATCCGTAGACCATCAAAGCCGGGCCAACCCACATGGTGCCCATGCTGGAGGCTCGGATGCGCCGGTAGCCCATGATCTCGTTGAACACCATCTGCTGCATAGGAGTCGCGCCGAGCCCGCCGTATTCCTTCGGCCAGGCGAGCGCCAGCCAGCCCCGATCGGCCAGTCCCTTGCGAAGCGTCTCATCGAATTCCGGAGCGTCTGGCTTCGGAAGGTTGTCGACGAAGGTGTTGACCACCTTCTGGAATTCCCGTTGTTCAGGCGAGAGGTTGAAGTCCACGTCCGTGCCCCTGATCTCGATTCGAAGTTGGGAGTGACTCTGGGTTATTTTTGACGCTTCGTCAAACCAACGCTAACCGCCGAGTTCCGCCTTCGCTCCGCGTACCCCGTACCACCACGAAGCGAGCGCGCTGAGAAGCACCAGACCGGCGATCAGAAGCGCCATCGTTGCCGCAAACGCATCAGGGAGCTGGCCCGCGATCGCGAACGGAAGCAACGACAGGCACATGGCTACCGCTGCCACGCCCCCGAAGATCATGTACGGCGCACCGTGTTTGTGGACGGCGATCCAGCGCTCATCGTTCGCCATGCTGTATGGCGTCCTGATTCCCGCCAGCGACTGGCGCTTGAGCCGGCCCTGCCAGCCAAGCCAGCCGATCGTGATGAGCGCGACTCCGGCAAATGCCATGGCCATAAACGCGATCCACATTCAGCGGTCTCTCTCGACGAATTCGAAGTCTGTCCGGCGGTCGTGGATAGCCCCCGCCAGGTCCTCCGCTGAACGCAGGGAACCGTTCGAAATGCCCCCGTGGATTTCGGCGGCGGCCCCGTCTTCGAATGCCACGATGCGCTTCGGCTGGCGGTTAACCCGGAAGTCAAACACGTCGGGACGTGTGTAATGGCCCGCGTGGTCGGCAATCATCTTCTGAAACATCACCGTGCCAGGGTTCCCGCGCGCCGTCAGGATCGTCTCCTCGTTCACCACCGGGCCCGCGAGGTAGTTGCCATCCGGCCCAATGATTCCCGAGCACCCATCGAGCGGAGTGATGATGTGCCGGAACTGGTCGCCGAACCGCATGGCCATCTCGCGCAGATCATCCGGGATGTCCTGTTCGCGCATGAGGCCCCCCGTCATGACCACATAGGCGGCGGACTGCATCGCGAATGCCCGGGAAAGGATGTCCTGCCGTGTGAAGGTCCCGCCGGGCCACACGCCGGCGTGCACCTGGAGTCCCTGGCTCATGAGCGCGTAACCTGGGAGCACCATCTGGTGTTCCCAGCAGTTCAATCCGCCGAGTCGGCCATACGGCCGCTCGTAGACGACGAGCGAGCTGCCATCACCTTCGCCCCACACCGTCCGTTCGTACATCGTTGGCTTGAGCTTGCGGTGCTTTCCGAGAATTCGGCCCTCGCGGGAGATGAACAGCAGCGTGCAGTAGATGGAACCCCCGGTCGTCGAGTCCCTCTCGGCTATACCGATCGCAACGTCAGTACCGGCTCGGCGGGCGGCGGCACAGAGTGCGTCGGTGGCCGGCGAGGGGACCTCAACGCCGTTCAGGACAAACCGCTCCAGTAATCCCCGGAACGCAGGGTGATTCGCCCACGCCGCGAACGAGGCGTAGCCCGAGACCCACGTTTCGCCAAACACGGCAAGGTCCGCACCCGCGGCGCCCGCCTGCTCGATTAGCCCACAGGCCTTGTCGACGCTCGCCTCGCGGTCCAGGAATACCGGCACCGCCTGCACTGCGGCTAACGTGAAATCTCGAAATTCGTCGCCCATGGCTAACTCCCGCCTTGGCTTACTTCACTCCGACAGATGTGGCCGCCTTGATGGCCTCCTCAAGGATGTCGCAGGCCCGATCAATTTCGTCCGCGGAGACGTTGAGCGGAGGCATGAGGCGGATTGCGTTGGGCCGCACATTGTTCGCCAGCAACCCTCGCTGCCGGCACGCATCGACGACATCGGCCGAGCAATCCCGGGTGAACCCCACAGCGATGAGGAGACCGCGGCCGCGGACCTCGTTGACGACGTCGAGCCGGTCCTCCATCGACCGCAGCCGGTTCATCAGCCGCTCCGATGCCTCGCGGGCCTTGCCGGGAAGGTCTTCATCGATCACATGCTTCACGGTCGCGTAGCCGGCAGCCGTGGCGAGCGCGTTTCCGCCGAAGGTGCTGCCGTGGTCGCCTTTCACCAGGTGAGCCGCGATCTCATCCCGGGCCATCACTGCACCGATAGGTACGCCACCAGCGAGGCCCTTCGCCAGCGTCATGATGTCCGGTTCCACACCTTCCTGTTCGTAGGCGAACAGGCTGCCGGTCCGGCCGATGCCGGTCTGTACTTCATCGAAAATGAGCAGCAAGCCCCGCTGATCGCACCAATCACGGATGGCCTGCAGGTAACCCGGGGCGGGCATGTTCACGCCGCCCTCGCCCTGAATGGGTTCTACCATCACGGCCACAGTCTTTTCGCTTGTGGCTGCCTTGATCGCGTCCATGTCGTTCCACGGCACGATGTGGAACCCCGGCAGCAATGGGCCGAACGGTTCCTGGTAGCGCGCGTTACCTGTCGCCGCGAGCGAACCCATCGACCGGCCATGGAAGCCGTCGAGGGTGGTGATGATCTCGAACGCGCCGTTCTTCGTGTCGTGTCCCCATCGGCGTGCCAACTTGATGGCGCCTTCGACGGCTTCCGTTCCCGAGTTGCAGAAAAACACCCGGTCAAGGCACGAATGGTCCACCAGGAGCCGCGCCAATTCGATCATGGGCTTCGTATAGAACAGGTTGGACGTGTGGATGAGCGTGGCTGCCTGTTCGCTGAGCGCCCGGGCCACCACGGGATGGCTGTGGCCGAGGATGTTGACCGCGACGCCTCCGACGAAGTCGAGGTACTCATTGCCATCGGAATCCCACACACGGGTGCCCTCGCCACGCTCCAGCACGATGGGCTGGCGCCCGTAGTTCTGGAAGAGATAGCGATGTTCTTCGGCGACCCAATCAGTCATGTGATTCCTCCGGGCGCCCATCGTATGTCACACGGGGAGCGGAGGAAACACAACCTAGGAGAAGGGCGCCCGAGCGAGGAGCGTCGCGTGTGTGCCTGCGTCAGCAACGGAAGGATCCCGCCACCACGTCGCATCCTTCAGTTCCCACCCCTGGCGCCGGTCTGCCAGCATGAGTTCGATAAGCTCCTGCAAGTGGCGGCGGTGCTCCTGATTGCGGATGGGGGCGAGCACTTCAATGCGCTCATCGAGGTTTCGTTTCATGACGTCCGCGCTGCCAATGTAGTACTCCGGGTCGCCGCCATTTTCGAAGTAATACACCCGCGAGTGTTCGAGGAACCGGCCTATC
>CALFYR010000196.1 GCA_937954195.1 uncultured Dehalococcoidia bacterium | reverse complement strand
TAGGAGGAGTAGGACATGTCACGTTCCATCAAGAAGGGCCCCTACATCCATCCTTCGCTGGAAAAGAAGGTGCTGGCCATGCGCAACGCGCAGAACCGCACCGTCATCCGCACCTGGTCCCGCGCATCGACCATCCTCCCGGAGATGATCGGTCTCACGATCGGCGTCCACGATGGCCGCCGCCATGTGCCGGTCTTCGTCACCGAAAACATGGTCGGCCACAAACTCGGCGAGTTCGCGCTGACCCGCACCTTCCGCGGTCACGTCGCGAAGAGCGACCGGCAGAGCAAGGTGAGGCGCTAAACGTGGAAGTTCGAGCTGTCACCAAGGGCATGACTGCGTCACCGCGCAAAGTCCGTCTCATCCTCGATCGGCTCCCGGGCCTTTCGGTGGACCAGGCGCTCGCGCTGCTTCGCTACGTCCAGTCGCCGCACGCCCGCACCATCTCCAAGACCGTGATTTCGGCTGCCGCAAACGCGGAAAACAACTTCGACCTCGATGTCGACGAGATGTACATCAAGCGGGCCTACGCCGATGAAGGCCGCACCATGCGCCGCTTCCGGCCCCGGAGCCGCGGTCGCGTCAGCCCGATCCTCAAGCGGTCGAGCCACATCACCATCATTCTTGACGAGCGGGGATCCTGAGGCGCTTATGGGACAGAAAATCCATCCACACGGTTTCCGTCTCGGCATCATTTACGACTGGGAGTCGAAATGGTTCGCCGAGAAGGACTATACCCAGAAGCTCCACCAGGACCTGGATCTGCGCCGCTTCGTGCTCAGCGAGCTGCCCGATGCCTCGATCAGCCGCGTCGAAATCGACCGCAACGCCAACCTGGTGACGGTCACGATTCACACCGCCAAGCCCGGCATCGTGATCGGCCGCGGCGGCGCGAAGGTGGAAGACCTTCGCAACGCCCTTGAGCGCTTCACCGGCGGCCGCGTCCGCGTCAACATCCAGGAGATTCGCGTCCCCGAACTGGATGCCTACCTGGTTGCGCGATCTGTCGCCGACCAGCTCGAACGCCGCGTTGCCTTCCGGCGCGCCATCAAGCAGGCCGTCCAGCGGACCATGCAACGTGGCGCCCAGGGCTGTCGCGTTGCCATCGCCGGTCGCCTCGGTGGCGCCGAAATGTCCCGCCGCGAAGATGAGACGCAGGGCCGCGTGCCCCGCCACACGCTTCGCGCGGATATCGATTACGGCCTTGCCGAAGCGCACACCACCTTCGGCCGCATCGGCGTGAAGGTGTGGATCTACAAGGGCGAAATCCTTCCCGAACGCGGCGATGTCCGCATCGAGGAAGAAGAGCCCGAAGTCGTGCCCGCCGCCCCACGGCCGGCCCCGGCCGCGGAATCCGAAGGTCCGGCCCACACCGCGATCTCCATGGAGCAGCAGGCTGCTGTCCGGGAGGAGACGACCTAATGCTTCAGCCACGTCGAGTTAAGCATCGCAAGCAGCATCGCGGACGCATGCAGGGTGTCGCCAACACCGGCAACTACATCGCGTTCGGCGAATACGGCCTCCAGGCCCAGGGCGCTGCGTGGATCGATAGCCGCCACATCGAAAGCGCCCGCCGCGCCATGACTCACGAAATGAAGCGCGGTGGCAAGGTGTGGATCCGCATCTTCCCCGATAAGCCCGTGACCGCGAAGCCCGCCGAAACCCGCATGGGTTCCGGCAAGGGTGCCCCGGACCGCTGGGTCGCCGTCGTGAAGCCGAACCGGATCATGTTCGAAATCGCCGGCGTCCCCGAGCACGTCGCCCGCGAGGCCCTGCGCCTTGCGGCCCACAAACTCCCCGTGCCGACCAAAATCGTCGTGCGCGAAGAGGCGGTGCTCTAGTGGCTAAGCAAAAGGCCGAAGAATTCCGGCGGCTCGATGATTCCCGCCTGGACCACGAGATCAACGAGGCGTACCGCGCCCTGTTCACCCTCAGGTTCCAGCACGCCAGCCGCCAGCTCGAAAACTACCGCGAGCTTCGCAACGCCAAGCGCAAAATCGCCCGCCTTCGGACGGTGAAGCGCGAACGCCAGATCGAAGCCATCCTGGGTGAGGAATAGCTATGGGAATGCAACGCGTCATCCAGGGGACCGTCGTCTCCGACAAGATGCAGAAGACCATCGTGGTCTCGGTGACTCGCAAGAAGAAGCACCGGCTCTACCACAAGGTCGTCACCGTCACCGAGCACTACAAAGCTCATGACGAAGACAACAGCTGCCGCCTCGGCGATGTGGTCCGCATCGAAGAATGCCGCCCCATGTCCAAGGACAAGCGCTGGCGGCTCATCGAAATCATGACCCGCGGCGACGTCGCCGATGTCGCTCCCGAGACCATCGGCCGCGATATCGAACAGACCGCCCAGGTAGCTCCCAAGTCGGAGGTACAGGCGTGATTCAGCAGGAATCCAGGCTGAAGGTTGCCGATAACTCGGGAGCTCGCTCGTTGCTGTGCATCCGCGTGCTCGGTGGTACCCGCCGCCGCTACGCGCGCCCCGGCGATGTCATCGTCGCCAGCGTGAAGGTTGCCCAGCCGAACGCCGCCGTGAAGAAGGGCGACGTCGTCAAAGCCGTCGTCGTCCGCGTCACCAAGGAATACGGACGACCGGACGGCTCCTACATCCGGTTCGACGAAAACGCCGCGGTGCTCCTGGCTACCGATGGCGAGAACCCGCGCGGTACGCGCATCTTCGGTCCCGTCGCCCGCGAACTGCGCTACCGGAACTTCATGAAGATCGTGTCGCTCGCGCCGGAGGTGCTGTAATGCCCGCGAAGATTAAGCGCGGCGACCGCGTGGTGGTGATCTCCGGAAAGGACCGCGGCAAGCGCGGCACCGTCCGTAGCGTCGTCACCAAGCACAACCGCGTCATCGTGGAAGGCGTGAACATCATCAAGAAGCACCAGCGTGCCCGCCAGCAGGGCCAGGTGTCTCAGATTGTCGAACGCGAAGCGCCGCTCCACATCAGCAACGTCATGCTCATCGACCCCAACGATGACCAGCCGACCCGCGTCACCTTCCGGCGCCGCGAAGATGGCTCCATGGTCCGCGTTGGGAAGCGCAGCGGAGAGGACATCGAATAATGCCGCCGCGATTGAAGGAACGCTACCAGTCCGATATCGCCCCCGCCATGCGGGAGCAATACAAGTACGAGAACGTGATGCAGATCCCGCGCATCACCAAAGTCAACGTCAACGTTGGCCTTGGCGAAGCGCTGACCGATGCGAACGCGCTCGATAAGGCCGCCGACGAGATCACGGCCATCACCGGTCAGAAGCCGGTGATTACCCGCGCGAAGAACTCCATCGCGAACTTCCGCCTGCGCGAAGGTAACGCCATCGGCGTCGCCACCACGCTCCGCGGCGACCGCATGTACGAGTTCCTGGACCGCCTCGTCACCGCTGCCCTGCCTCGCATCCGCGACTTCCAGGGCCTCAATCCGAACGCATTCGATGGACGCGGCAACTACAGCCTCGGTGTCCGCGAACAGCTCATCTTCCCCGAAATCGAGTACGACCGCGTCGACAAGGTCCGGGGACTCCAGGTGACCATCGTCACCACCGCCAAGACCGACGAAGAAGGCCGGAAGCTGCTGGAACTGCTTGGCTTCCCCTTCCGGAAGAATTAGGAGGAGCGCCTTTGGCATCGAAAGGCATCGTCAACCGCGATAACCGCCGGCGCGAACTCAACGCGAAGTACGCCGCACGGCGCGCGGAAATCAAGAACGAACTGAAGAAGTCGTGGGACGACCCCAAGCGGGTCCAGGAGCTCTACGCCGAACTGCATAAGCTCCCGCTGAACAGCAGCCCCACCCGCATCCACAACCGGTGCCTCGTCACCGGCCGACCAAAGGGATACATCCGCCGTTTTGGCCTTTCTCGCATCACCATGCGCGAATACGCCCATCTCGGTCTGCTCCCTGGAGTGACCAAGTCCAGCTGGTAAGTGCGAAAGCAAACGCCAGAGGGGAAGTGCAATGAACGTTAGTGATCCAATCGCCGATATGTTGACGCGCATCCGGAATGCAAGTGCCGCCCGGCACGATTCCGTCAACATCCCGGCATCCAAAATCAAGGTCGCGATCGCGAAAGTCCTCAAGGATGAAGGCTTCATCAAGGACTTCGCCGTCGTCTCCGATGAAGGCAAGCCTCAGCCGAACCTCAAGGTCGAACTGAGCTATGGCGGCCGCCGCCAGCCCGTCCTCAATGGGTTGCAGCGCGTCAGCAAGCCTGGCCTTCGCGTCTACGTACAACGCCGGGAAATTCCCCGCGTGTACGGCGGCCTTGGTATCGCCATCATCTCGACGCCTCGCGGCGTCATGTCGGGGCAGGAGGCCCGCCGCGCAGAAGTCGGCGGCGAGGTCCTCTGCTATGTGTGGTAGGGGGAACTAGCCAATGTCTCGCATCGGCCGACAGCCCGTCACCGTCCCTTCAAACGTCGAGATCTCCATCGACGATTCGAACTTCGTCGCCGTCAAAGGCCCGAAGGGCGAACTGAAGCGCCAGTTCCCTACCTCCATCAAGCTCAACCGCGAAGATGGCGGCATCATCAACGTCACCCGTCCGAACGACGAAGGCAAGCAGCGTGCCCTGCACGGCCTCTCCCGGACGCTGTTGAACAACATGGTCACTGGCGTTACCACTGGCTTCACCCGCACACTCGAAGTGCAGGGTGTTGGCTACCGCGCGCAAATGCAGGGTTCGAACCTGCAACTTGCGCTTGGCTTCTCCCACCCCGTCATCGTGACGCCGCCTGCCGGCATCACGTTCACGGTCGAAGGTCCTCGCATCAATGTCGAGGGCATCGATAAGGAGCGCGTCGGCCAGGTGGCCGCCAACATCCGCAAGCTGCGTCCGCCGGAGCCCTACAAGGGCAAGGGCATTCGGTACCAGGGCGAACGCGTTCGCCGCAAGGCTGGCAAGGCCGGGAAGGTAGGCAAGTAATGAGCAAGTCAACTTCCGTCCTCGCCCGCTCGCGGCGCCACACCCGCGTCCGCAAGAAGGTGTCCGGCACGCCGGCACGCCCGCGCCTGAACGTCTACCGCAGCGCGCAGCACATCTACGCCCAGGTCATCGACGATGTCGCCGGCCACACCCTCGCCGCCGCGAGCGATTCCGATAAGGCGCTCGAAGCGGAAGTGAAGGGCAAGACCAAGACCGAACGCGCCGCCGTTGTCGGTAAGGCCATTGCCGAACGCGCGAAGAAGAACGGCGTCGATACCGTTGTGTTCGACCGCGGCGGTTTCAAGTACCACGGCCGCGTGCAGGCGCTCGCTGACGCCGCCCGCGAAGCAGGATTGGGGTTCTAAATGCCTGAAAACCGCTACGACCGTGACCGCGACCGCGATGGCGGAGATGAACTGACCGAAAAGGTCATCTACATCAACCGCGTCGCCAAAGTCGTGAAGGGTGGCCGCCGCTTCAGCTTCTCGGCGCTTGTCGTCGTCGGCGATGGCAACGGCAGCGTTGGCGTCGGCCTTGGCAAGGCGAACGAAGTGCCGGAAGCCATCCGCAAGGGTTCCAGCCAGGCTCGCCGCAGCATGATCAAGATCCCGATGAAGGGCGGCACCATCGCCCATCCGGTGTGGCACCGCTTCTCGGCGGCCCGCGTGATGATGAAGCCCGCCAGCCACGGTACCGGCGTTATCGCCGGTGGCGCCGTCCGCGCCATCATGGAAGCCGCCGGCGTCACTGACGTGCTCGCCAAGACCTTCGGTAGCCGCAACCCCGTGAACGTCTCGCAGGCCACCATCCAGGGGCTCTCCACGCTCCAGGACCCGACCGGCGCGCGCGACCGACGGCTCGCCATCGCGCGGGGTGATCAGTAATGGCGCAGATCACCGTTACCTGGCGCAAAAGCGCCATCGGGTACAACCAGGACCAGAAGGACACGATCCGGAAGCTCGGCCTCCGCCGGCTCAACCAGACCGTCGTCATCGAGGACACCCCATCGGCCCGCGGCATGGTTGCCAAGGTGTCGCACCTGGTGGATGTCCAGGAAGGAAGTGGCTCGTGAGCATCGGCGCTGAAGATCTCCGGCCCCAGCCGGGTGCTACCCACGCCAAAAAGCGCGTCGGCCGCGGCAACGGCAGCGGTCACGGCACCTACGCTGGCAAAGGCCTCAAGGGCCAGAAGTCGCGCTCCGGTAAGAAGCGCGCCTACGACGCCTTCGAAGGCGGCCAGTTCCCCATGTCCCGGAAGTTCCACGTCCTGCGTGGCTTCAACAACAAATGGCGCGTCGAATTCCAGCCCATCAACCTGGCGACGCTCGAGAAGTTCGATTCCGGTTCCGAAGTGACCCCCGAGTCGCTGAAGGAAGCCGGCGTGTTGAAGCACCTGCGCGAGCCCGTGAAGGTGCTCGGCCAGGGCGACCTCACCAAGAAGCTCACCGTCACCGCGCATCGCTTCAGCGAGTCGGCGAAGGCAAAGATCGAGGCTGCCGGCGGCACCTGTGTCGTCATCGGCCCCGATGAGGAAGCAAAGGAAAGCTAAGTGACAGCTCAGCCGGTCCAACGGCCCCGGTTGCTCCAGGCAATGGTCGATGCCTTCCGCCAGGAAGACGTCCGCCGCAAGCTGCTGTTCACCATCGCCATGCTGGTGGTGTTCCGCTTCGTCGCGCACGTCCCCCTGCCGAACATCGACCGTGACGCGCTCGATGCCGCGTTCGAAGGGAACGCGCTGCTCGACTTCCTGAGCATCTTCTCCGGTGGTGCGCTCCAAAACTTGAGCGTGGCCGCGCTGGGCGTCTATCCCTACATCACAGCTTCCATCATCTTCCAGATCCTCACCCCGCTCGTGCCTCGCTTCCGCGCGCTCTCGGAAGAGGGTGAGCAGGGCCGCCGCCGGCTACAGGTCTACACGCACTGGGCCGCTGTGCCGCTCGCCATGGTCCAGGGCTATGGCCAGATCCTGTTCATCAACGACCAGGGTCTCCCCGTCGTCCAGGATTTTGGCTTCCAGAACGACTTCATCGGCACCTGGGCCACGCTGTTCACGCTGGCCGCGGGGACGATGTTCCTGGTCTGGCTCGGCGAACTCATCACCGAGAACGGTATCGGCAACGGCATCTCGGTGATCATCTTCGGTGGCATTGTGGCCACGCTGCCGGGTCTCATCCCGCAGCTCACCACCACGTCTATCCTCACCATCCTCGGGTTCGCCGCCGGCGCCCTCGCGCTCACCTACCTGGTCGTCCTCTTCCAGGAAGCCCAGCGCCGCGTCCCGGTCCAGTACGCTCGCTCGGCGTTCCGCGGCGGCCGTATGTACCGGCAGCAGGGTCAGAGCCACATCCCCCTCCGGGTAAACATGGCCGGCATGATCCCGCTCATCTTCGCCTTCTCGATCATGATCCTGCCCGCGACCGTCGCGACCTACTTCACGTCGTCCAGCGGTTTCATCGGCAGCGTCGCCCGCTTCTTCGTCGACCAATTCCAGGGCGGCCGCGGCGGGAGCGGCACGGGTTGGTACTGGCTCATCCTGTTCCTGCTCGTGATCGTCTTCACGTTCTTCTACACGATGGTCCAGTACCAGCAGCAGCAGATGGCGAAGAACCTGCAGCGCCAGGGCGCCTTCATCCCGGGCATCCGCCCCGGCCCGCCGACTGAGGCATACTTGATGAGGGTGGTCACCCGAATCACCTGGGGTGGCGCGTTCTTCCTCGGCTTCGTCGCCATCGTGCCGTTCTTCGTCGGTCTCGTGAGCGATGTCCGCGCACTCACCATCTCCAGCACCGGCTTCCTCATCGTGGTCGCCGTCGTGCTCGACACCATGAAGCAGCTTGAAGCGCAGCTGTTGATGCGCAACTACGAAGGGTTTATTCGCTGACGTGTATATCGTTCTTCTAGGCCCACCTGGCGCCGGCAAAGGCACTCAGGCACAGCGCATCGCGAGTGCCACCGGACTCGTTCACATCTCCACCGGGGACATGTTCCGCGAGAACGTGAAGAACGAGACCGAACTCGGCAAGCTGGCCAACCAGTACATGTCGAAAGGCGACCTCGTCCCGGATGAAGTCACCATCAAGATGCTGCTCGAACGCATCAGCCGCGACGACGCCAGGAAAGGCGCCATGTTCGATGGCTTCCCTCGCAACGTCGTCCAGGCGAAGGCGCTGGATGAAGCCCTCGCCGCGCAGGGCGCCCGCGTGGATCGCGCCCCCCTCATCAGCGTCGCCGACGATGAGCTCGTCGCGCGCCTCGGTGGCCGCTGGATCTGCCGGAACTGCGGCAAGCTTTACCACGAGCGCAACGACCCGCCGAAGAAGGCCGGCGTCTGCGACAACTGCGGCGGCGAACTCTACCAGCGAGATGACGACAAGGCGGATGTGGTCCGCAATCGTCTCGAAAAGCAGAAGCCGCCCGCCGACCTGATCGAACACTACCGCGCCGCCGGCGTGCTGCGCGAAATCGATGGAGAGCAGTCGCTCGACGAAGTGACCGCGCTCCTTTTGGAGGCCATCAAGTAGCGATGGCGATCAAGCTCAAGTCCGAGGACGAAATTAAGGCACTGCGCGAAGCCGGAAGGATCGTGGCGAATACGCTCGCCCAGATTCGGGAGATGGTGAAGCCCGGCCTCAACGTCCTCGAGATTGAGAAGTTCGTGCGCGAGGAGTTCAAGCGGCTTGGCGCGAAGGAGACGTTCTTCAACTACTCCCCCGCCCCCAAGTACCCGCCCTACCCCTCGAACATCTGCATCAGCATTAATGAGCAGCTCGTCCATGGCATCCCTCGTAACCGCGTCCTCCAGGAAGGCGACATTGTCACCTTCGACCTGGGAGCTACCTACAAGGGATACGTCGGCGACAGCGCCATCACGGTCGCGGTCGGAAAGATCAGCCCCGTGGCGCAGCAGCTCATGGAAGTAACCGAGGCATCGCTCTGGGCCGGCATCAAAGCCGCCAAAGCCGGGGCGCGCCTGAACGATATCCGCGGCGCGATCGAAGACACCATTCGTCCGAGTGGCTTCGGGATCGTCAAAGGATACGGTGGCCATGGCGTGGGCCGTGATATGCACGAAGAGCCCCACGTCGAGAACTACCGCCAGCGATTCAAGGGCCCCGAGCTTCGGCCGGGTCTCGTCATCGCGCTCGAACCTATGGTGACAGCAGGCGGGCCAGACGTCGTCGAGGGACCGGACGGGTGGACTGTAAGCACGAAAGACGGTAGCTTATGCTGTCATTTCGAGCATACCATCGCCATTCGGCCGGGAGGTGAGGCAGAAGTCCTCACGCTCCCGTAACGTCATCTCTGCCAGATCTCACGAGGGTCCTTGTTGAACCCTCGGCCTACGACCTGAAACGGGGTCGGATCACCTATCGCTTCAGTAGTCCGGTTCGCCGGCCTACCCATCCAGGGGAAGTCATGAAAGTTCGAGCCTCCGTCAAGCCACGATGCGACAAGTGCAAGGTCATCCGCCGGCACGGCCGCGTCATGGTCATTTGCGAAAATCCGAAACACAAGCAGCGGCAGGGGTAGCCCAATGGCACGTATCTCCGGCGTCGACATCCCGAACGATAAGCGCATTGAAATCGCGCTGACGTATATCTACGGCATTGGGCTCACGCGCTCGAAGGCTATCCTGGAAGCCACGGGTATCAATCCCGATATGCGCGCGCGTGACCTCACCGACGAAGACGTCATCCGCCTGCGCGACTTCATCGATAAGAACTACATCGTCGAAGGCGACCTCCGGCGCGAAGTCCGCCAGAACATCGGCCGCCTCATCGAAATCAACTGCTATCGCGGGCAGCGCCACCGCCGCAACCTCCCGGTTCACGGCCAGCGCACCCGCACGAATGCCCGCCAGAAGCGCGGCGCCCGCAAGACGGTGGCCGGCAAGAAGCGCGCAGGAAAGAAGTAAGGGGGCAATCATCCAATGGCAGATGCAAAACGTGGTGCTGGCGAAAAAGGCCGCCGCCTGAAGCGGCGCGAACGGAAGTCTATTCCGCGCGGGCGCGCCTACATCAAGAGCACGTTCAACAACACGCTCGTCACGCTGACCGACCCCAACGGGAACGTCATCTCGTGGGCGAGCTCCGGTGGTTCCGGCTTTAAGGGCTCCCGCAAGGGCACCCCGTTCGCGGCGCAGCTCGCGAGCGAAAACGCCGCCCGCCGCGCCATGGAACATGGCCTCCAGTCCGTCGAAGTCTACGTCCGCGGCGCCGGCAGTGGCCGCGAGGCCGCCATTCGCTCGCTCCAGGGCGCTGGCCTCACGATCACCGCCATCCGCGACGTTACCCCCATCCCCCACAACGGTTGCCGCGCTCCCAAGCGGCGCCGCGTTTAGGAGCGCCACGCATCTATGGCACGTTACACAGGCCCAGTCTGCCGCCTCTGCCGCCGCCACGGCGAAAAGCTCTATCTCAAGGGTGAGCGCTGCTTCACCCCCAAGTGCAGCTTCGATCGGCGCCCCAACCCCCCAGGCCCGCGCCCTGCGCGTCGCCGCAAGATCTCCGACCGCGGCCTTCAGCTGCGCGAAAAGCAGCGCGCACGCGCCTCCTACGGCGTGCTCGAAAAGCAGTTCGTGCGCTACTACAAGGAAGCCATCCGGCGCCCCGGCGTCTCGGGCGAAAACCTCGTCCGCCTGCTCGAAACGCGGCTTGATAACGTCATCTACCGCCTCGGGTTCGCCGATTCCCGCAGCCAGGCCCGCCAGATCGTCCGCCACGGTCTCATCACCGTGAACGGCCGCAAGCTCGATGTGCCATCCGCCCACCTCAAGGAAGGCGATAGCGTCGGCTTCACGCCTCGCGGCATTCGAAGCGAGTTCTACAAAATCGTCCAGGAAACGATTAAGTCCAAGAACCCGCCAACCTGGCTCTCGCTCGACGTCGCCAACATGTCCGGGAAGGTCACCGCCCCACCGGCAGTCGCCCACGGCGAGACCCACCTGTTCAACGAAAACGTCATCATCGAGTACTACTCGCGCTAACCGCGCCCCACGGGAAGTTGAGGACCGCAGGACCATGATGGATTCCCTTGAGTTGATTGGCCAGGTGACCGACGAGGTCATCCCCCAGCTCACCGTCGAAGAAGAAACCGAAAAGTACGCGAAGCTCATCGCCGAGCCGCTCGAATCGGGCTATGGCATCACGCTGGGCAACGCGCTGCGCCGCGTCCTCCTGAGCTCGCTCGAAGGCGCTGCCATTACGTCCGTCCGCATCGAGCAGGTCCAGCACGAGTTCTCCACCATCGCCGGAATGGCCGAGGACACCACCGAGTTCCTGCTCAACGTGAAGGAAATCCGCCTGCGCGCCCTCAGCAACCGCTCGGGCACGCTCGCGCTCGATGTCGAAGGCCCCGCCGAGGTCACCGCTGGTGACCTCCAGGTGCCGGCTGATTTCGAAATCGTGAACCCGGAACTCCACCTGGCCACGCTCGATAGCGCGAAAGTTCGCCTCAACGTCGAGTTCCACGCCGAACTCGGCAAGGGCTACGTCCCCGCCGGCTCCGTCGAAGGCCTCCCGATCGGGGTCATCCCCGTCGATGCCATCTTCACGCCGGTCCGCAAGGTCAACTACCGCGTCGAAAAGACCCGCGTCGGCCAGAGCACGAACTACGACCGCCTCGTCCTCGAAGTGTGGACCGATGGCACCGTCGGCCCCGTCGATGCCGTCGGCCAGAGCGCCGACATCCTCATGGACCAGTTCGCGCTCTTCAGCCAGATGGGCCGCCCCGATATCGCGATGACCCACCACGGTGGCGCCGTGACCGCCCCGACCTCGGTCGGTGGCCTGCTCATGCCGCCAGACCGCTACAACACGCCCATCGAGGACCTCTCCCTCTCCGTCCGCGCCTACAACTGCCTCAAGCGCAGTGGTCTCATGACGGTCGGCCAGGTCCTCGAAAAGACGGAGGACGAACTCCTCGCCCTCCGCAACTTCGGCCGCAAGTCCTACGACGAACTTCGCGACCGCCTTATCGAACTCGGCTACGTCGATGGCACCGCCGAAGGCCTCGTGCCCATCGTCGATTCGCCCGCCCGCGGCGCGGCTCCGGCCCGCCCGGCGCCCATGGCCGGCCGGCCTGGCCAGCGCCCCGCGGGCCGCACCAGCGCCGTCATCATGGACGACGAAGACGAAGAAGAGGAGAACCTCAGCGCGCTCGGTAAGGCGCTCAAGGAAGCCCTCCTCAAAGACGGTAGCGCCGACGATCTCATCGGCGCAGACGACGAGGACTAACCACCATGCGACACCGAGTTGCCGGCCGCCACCTGGGCCGCGAAACCAGCCACCGCATCGCCCTCTACCGGAACCTGGTCACGGACCTCCTCCGGTATGAGCGCATCACCACCACCGAGGCGAAGGCGAAGGAAATCCGCCCCATGGCCGAGCGCATCATCACGCTCGGCCGTAAAGGCGACCTCCACTCCCGGCGGCAGGCACTCCGGTTCGTGTACGACCCCCGCGTCGTGAAGAAGGTCTTCGATGTCATCGGCCCGCGGATGGCCAACCGCCCCGGCGGCTACCTCCGCATCACTGGCCTTGAGCCGCGCAAGGGCGATGGCGCCCGCATGGCCACCATCGAACTCGTCGACTTCGTCGAAGCGCCGCCCACCCCGCGCCCCGAGCGCGTGACGGCCGCTCCGGCAACCACTGCCCCAGCCCGCGCGGCCGCTCCCGCCGCGGCGGCGCCCGCCGTCGAAGAAGCGGCCAGCGAAGCCGAAGAAGCCGAGGTCGAAGAAACCACCGCCGAAGCCGTCGAGGAAGCTGAAGCTGCCCTCACCGACGACGCCGGCGACGACGCCCACGAAGAAGCTGATGAGGAAACAATTCAGCACGCCGAAGACGCCGTCGAACCCGACGAGGAGAAGGGTTCGGAGGCCTGAGCGGCCGTGTCCGCGAAACGCTTCGCGGCCACGGTAACGTACGACGGCACGGACTTCGCCGGATCGCAAATCCAGCCGAATGTCCGAACCGTCCAGGAAGAACTGGAACGCGCGGCCCTGGCGCTCTTCGGAGCGCCGACGCGTGTCGAACTGGCGGGTCGCACCGATACCGGTGTTCACGCCAGCGGCCAGGTAGCTGCCTTTAGCGCGGAAACGCGCCACGAGGCGGCAACGGTAGGCCGGGCACTCAACGCCCACCTGCCGCCGGATGTAGCAGTCCGCGCCGTGCGCGAGGTGCCTCACGGGTTCGACCCGAGGCGCTGGGCGCGCAGACGCTGGTACCGCTACACCATCGCGAACGGCGAAACGCGCGACCCGCTTGCGCGCCGCACCGCCTGGTTCGTCGAGGGCAACCTCGATGACGCGGCGATGCACGAAGCAGCGCTCGCGCTGGCCGGGAGACACGACTTCATGGCGTGCTCCGGGCCACTCGAACCCGGACGCACCTCGGTGCGCACCGTGTTCACCGCAGGCTGGCAACGCTCCGGCGATGCCCTCCTGTTCGATATCGAGGCAGATGCGTTTCTGCCCCAGATGGTCCGCCGGCTCACCGGCGAACTCGTCAGGGTGGGCCGCGGTGCCACCAACGTGGAGGAATTCGTCCGCCTGCTCCGGCAGGCAGAACCCGGCTCGCTGGCGCACACCGCGCCCCCGCAAGGGCTTTGCCTGCAACGCGTGTGGTACGAAGAGGGATACCTGGCATGAACACAACCGTGCGAATGAAAGCCTCGCAAATCTATAAGGACTGGCACGTCGTCGATGCTGCCGGCCGCCCCCTCGGGCGCGTCGCCACCGAAGTCGCGACGCTCCTCCGCGGCAAGCACAAGCCCACCTATGAACCGCACCTGGATGACGGCGACTTCGTCATCGTCATCAACGCCTCGCAGGTCCGCCTGAGCGGCCGCAAGGCCGAAACGCGGCTCTACTACCGGCATTCCGGCTACCCCGGTGGCCTGAAGGCGCGCTCCTTCGAAGAGCAGCTCGCCCGCTTCCCGGACCGCGTCATCGAACAGGCCGTCTGGGGCATGCTCCCCGGTGGTCCGCTCGGCAAGAAGATGCTGCGCCACCTGAAGGTCTATGCCGGTGCGACCCACCCACACCAGTCGCAGATCGCGGCCAGTCAGAAGGCCCAGGAGGCGCGCAAAGAAGCAGCCACGGACGTGGCCGCCTATCGCCCGAAGCGCCTGCGCCCCCTGAGCGTCGCCCAGGTTGTTGAGGTCGCCGCTCCGTCCGCCGGCGCCGCCGAAGCCGCTCGCGCTGCCCGCGCGCGCGTGCGCAAGCCTGCTACGGAAGAAAAGGCGCCCGTCGCGGAGGTCGAAACCCCCGTCGCCGAAGTAGAGGCGCCGGCAGCCGAAGCGCCGGCACCTGCCGAAGAGAAGGCGCCTCGCCGCCGCACAAAGGCTGCGGCCGCCGAAACCACAACCGCGGAAGCTCCGGCTGAGGCCGAAGCTCCGAAGCGCACCCGTCGCAAGGCGGCAACCGCTGAAGCCACCGACGCCCCCGCCGCCGATGCGGCCGAGGAGCCGAAGAAGACCACCCGCCGCCGCTCGACGGCCAAGACGGAATCGAGCGAGGAGTAACTCATGGCAGACCAATACTTCTACGGGACCGGCCGCCGCAAGACCGCGGTCGCACGCGTGCGCCTCTACCCCGGCAGCGGGGCCGTGGTGATTAACGGCAAGCCCATCGAGGAAGTCTTCTCGCGCGATACCCACCGCGCCGAAGCGCTCTCCCCGCTCATCCGCCTCGGGCGCGAAGGCCGCTTCAACGCGCAGATCAAGTGCGAGGGCGGCGGAGTCAGCGGTTGGGCTGGCGCGATTCGCATGGGCGTCGCCCGTGCCCTCGTCGCCTCCGATCCCTCCATCAAGCCAGCGCTCAAGCGCCCGGACAACCTGATGACGCGGGACCCCCGCATGAAGGAGCGCAAGAAGGCCGGCCTCAAGCGGGCCCGCAAGGCGCCGCAGTTCACCAAGCGCTAACTCAGCGCTCGGAAGTCACACCAGAAGGCCCCTCCACGGAGGGGCCTTTTTCGTGTCCGAGTACCCGCTGGTCACGCCGCGGTCGTCGCCTCCGGCGCCGAAGCAGCCTCGGCCCGTTCCCGCCGGAACGGATACGCCATCTGCCCAAAGAAGCTCTCCGGGAGCGGTTCGCCGCTCACTCCGAATTCGGTCGGCTGTTCGCCCTTCGGCAGGTACAGCGTCCCGAAGAGTTGGTCGATCCACGGGAACAGCCCCGCGAAATTCTTGTTCATCCCGCGCTCTTCGCTGGTGTGGTGCCAGCGGTGGTACGTGGGGCTGGCGATCACCTGCCGCAGCGGCCCGAACGACCACGAAACGTTGGCGTGCAACATCACCGCGTAAATCGTCAGGAACGGCACATACGCCGCGAACGCCACCGGGCTGAACCCGAGGAACAGGATCGGCAGCGCACTCACCACGTTCGCGGCCACGTCGTTGATCGGGTGGACGCGCACGCTCGAAAGCCAGTCCAGGTTTGTCGACGAGTGATGCACCGCGTGAAACTTCCACAGCGGCGCGGCGGTGTGAAAGATCCGGTGCTGCCAGTAGCCAATGAAGTCGCCGAGCAGCAGCACCATCCCGAGTTGAACCACCACGGGCAGACCGGTTACCCACGTCTCTCGCGGCGCGAGTCCCTGAAGTTCCTCCCGTGGAATGGGCGACATAAGCAGTGCGCCGAGGCTCATCACCGAGACGAACACGATGATCCCGGAAAACAACTTCCCGAGCGTTGGCTGGAAGATGAACCACGCGATGTCCGTGCGCCAGCCGGCGCGGAACCTCCGCTGCCCACGGATCGAGGGCCAGAACCGTTCAACGATCCCGAACCCGATGGCCGCGATCACGAACCCCACGGCCAGGACGGCCAATGTCGAAAGCAGAGCCATTCGAATCTCCTTCGCAGTACTGACCCGGAACGTAGACCGCACTTGTGGCGAAAGTGTCACGCCCTGCCATTGCCAGCGCTCGCCCCGCTGCCGAACATGTCGGCGTGGCCAACATCCTTGTCGTCGAAGATGAGCCTGACCTGAACGCACTCCTTTGCGAACAGCTTGCGAAAGACGGCCACCGCATCACCGGTGTGTTCGATGGCATCGAGGCAGTCCGCCGGATCGATGCGGGCGGTATCGACCTCGTCCTCCTCGATTGGATGCTTCCCTTGCTCGATGGGCCCGGCGTCCTCCGCGAAGTGCGCAAACGCAGCCTCGTCCCCGTCATCATGCTCACCGCCCGCGGCACCGACCTCGACGTCGTCGATGGCCTCGAAGCCGGCGCCGATGACTACCTGGCAAAGCCCGTCCACATCAGGGTCCTGCGCGCTCGAATCGCGGCGATGCTCCGCCGGGCCGGCGCCACGGATCGGCTGCATCCCGCGAACGGCGCCCTGGTCATTGGCGCCGGGAATATCCGCGTCGACCCGGAGAACCGCTTTGCCGAACGGGCCGGCCGCGAACTCGAACTGACCCCGCTGGAGTTCGAACTGCTTCATCTCTTTTGCGCCAACCCGGGTCGTACCTTCAGCCGTGACTTCCTCCTCGAACGGCTCTGGTCGGACGACGAAGACGTCAGCGCCCGGACCGTCGATACCCACATCCAGCGTCTTCGAAAGAAGCTCGGGGACGCCGACACCACCCTTCAAACCGTCTGGGGCGTCGGCTACAGGCTCCGCGTCTCGTGAGGCGCTACCTCGGCTGGGCGCGCTACCTCCTGGTGTGGCCCGCGATAGGAGCCTACCGCCGGAAGGCGCGCCGGAGTCTCCGCTGGCGGCTCACGGGTTACAACCTTGCGACCCTCATTGCCGGGCTCGCTGCGGCGCTCGTGCTCGTTGGTCTGCTGACCGCCGCAGGGTTCGCTCGCCGCGATTACGCTGCCGAGGAACCCGCGGACGACGCCCGCGCCGTCGCCGAGTTCCTCACTGCGCTCGGCGCGTGGCAGGGTGGCGCGGAACCTGCCCTCGAACCGCTCGGCTCGCTCCTCGCTGGCCTGGCCTCCGGCGAAGTCCCGCTCTACCGCGAACCAGGGCAGAGCCAGTTCGACCTGCGGCCGCGTCAGCACCTCAAGGGCGTCCAGGTCATCGCCCTCTTCGCCGCCGATGAAACGCCGCTGGTCGCCAGTAGCGCATGGACCGGCGGGGACGGCGCCACGGGCGAGGTCCTGAGTCACGCCCTCGTCGGCTCGACCGACCTGCGCGAAAACACGGTCGTTCGGGACTACCAGGGTTCTGAGGGCGCCGGCTCGTACCCGATCTTCGATGGCGACCGCGTCGCCGCGGTCGTCCTCGTCGAGAAGTCCGACATCCAGGCGCCGCGCGGCTGGGCCGTAATCACCGCGGAAATCCGGCCTGTCCTGAGCAGCGTTTGGGTCGGGTCAGTCGTCGCGATCATTCCAGGCCTCGCCGTTGCAGCCGGCCTCGCCGTGCTCGCCGCCCGGACCGTCGCCCGCCCCGTCGATGACCTCTCGCTTGCTGCCGCCGACCTTGCCTCCGGGAACCTGGACCGCCGTGTCGAAGTCCGCGGCGAAGATGAAGTCGCCTCGCTCGCCACGAGCTTCAACACGATGGCCGGCCAGCTCCAGTCCTCGCTCACCTCCCTCGATGCCGAACGCCAGAAGGCGCTCGCTCTGCTGGATGCGAACCGCCAGCTCGTCGCCAACGTCTCCCACGAGCTGCGGACTCCCGTCGCCCTCGTCCGCGGCCAACTCGAAGCGCTCGATGAGGACACACCGGGCAGTGCTCGCGTCGAGATGGCCCTCCGCGAAACCGGCCGTCTCGAATCCATGGTCGATGACCTCTTCCAGTTGGCCAGCGCCGATGCGAGTTCCCTCGCCGTGGACCTCCGCAATGTCGACGTGGCCGCCATCGTCCGTGAATCCGTCGAACCACTGCGTGAACCCGCATGGCGCGAGTCCGAAGTCTCGCTCGTCCTGGAAACCCCATCCCACGCACTCCCTGCGACGGTCGACCGCGAACGTCTCATCCGCGTGCTCCAGAACCTGGTCCGCAACGCCGTCCGCCATACGCCGTCTGGCGGTCTCGTGCGCGTGGCGGCGGCCAGCGCCGACAATGCCGTCCGAATCGAAGTCGCTGATACCGGCGCGGGAATCGCTCCGGAGGACCTCCCACACGTGTTCGAGCGCTTCTACCGTGGCGAGACCTCGCGCGCTCGCGCGACTGGCGGCGCGGGTCTCGGACTGGCCATCGCCAGGGAGTTCATCGAAGCGATGGGCGGGTCCATCTCGGTCGCCAGCAACCTCGGCGAAGGCACGGTCTTCACCGTAACGCTCCCCCGAACCGAAGCTCCGCCCTCCGCGTAGACTTCGCGAACCACACCCAGCGAAGGCGGCGCCATGCAGTCCAATTTCGTCCAGACCAGCGACATCCGCATGCACTATCTGCAAGCGGGAACCGGCGACCCGGTCATCTTCATCCACGGATTCCCCGAAACGTCGTTCGAATGGCGCCACCAGATGGCCCACTTCAGCCAGGCGTACGCCTGCTTCGCGCCCGATACTCGTGGTTTCGGCCAGACCGAGAAGCCCGGCGGCCGCGTCAGCCGGCAACTCCTTGCGAGTGACATCGTCCGCTTCATGGATTCGCTGGGCATCGAAAAGGCAGCCGTTGTCGCGCACGATTGGGGCGGCATCATCGGTTTCAAGCTCGCGATCGATTGGCCGGAACGCGTCACGCGCCTCGCGTTGCTCGATACGCTCTGCACGGTCTGGTCCCCCGGTGGCGTCCATGGGTACTGGTTCAAGGCCGAAGGTCTCGCCGAGGAG
>CALFYR010000195.1 GCA_937954195.1 uncultured Dehalococcoidia bacterium | reverse complement strand
TTCTTCAAGGCCATGCCCGCCCACATGGGCTACAACTTCAACAGCATGGACGTGCGCAAGGCCTGCCTGCCCGCGGCCAACGGCCACTTCTCGGCCCGCGCCCTTGCGCGCATGTACGGCGCCCTCGCCAACGGCGGCGAAGTCGGTGGCACGCGCATCATCTCGAAGGAGCGCATCCCCCTCATGAGCACCATCCAGGTCGAGACCCCCGACCGCGTCCTGATGATGCCGATGCGTAAGAGCATCGGCTACTTCAACGGCGGCAACATGATGGGCATGAAGACCGCCAACGGCCCGCGCACCACCACCTTCGGCCACGCGGGCGCCGGCGGCTCCATCGCCTTCGCCGACCCCGAAGTCGGCCTGAGCATCGCCGTCACCATCAACCGGATGATGAACTCGCTCCAGGGCGAGGGCCCCGCCTTCGAAATCTGCAACCTCATCCGCAACGAACTCGGGGTGAACGAGTAACGGTGGCTGCACCCGGTTTCGAAGCCCAGCTGAAGCACTTCCACGAGGCGCTCGCGAACGGCAAGCGGCGCCTCGGCTGGAAGGTGGCATTCAACGACCCGGCGGTCCAGGCGCGCTTCGGCCTCAGTAAGCCGCCGATTGGCTGGATCGATGCCGACGCCTTCCATCCGTCCGGCGCGTCCGTGGCCATCGGCCCGAACCAGCGCGTCGCGGTCGAGGCCGAAGTCATGCTCACCATGGCTCGCGATGTCCGCGCCGACGAGCCGTTGGGTGCCCTCCGGGCCGCCATCGCCTCCGTATCGCCGGCCATCGAACTGGTCGACTACTCCCGATCCGGCCAGGAGATCGCCGACATCGTCGAGCACTCGTTCTTCCACCTCGCCACCATCTACGGCGAACCGGCGGAAGTTCCGGCCGATGCCGAACTCCTCGTCACGGGGACCACGAAGAACGGCGAAGCCGCGGCCGAATGCATCCCCGCCCGCGTCCCCAAGGACCTCGCGGAGATCGTCGCGCTCGTTGCCTTCAACCTTGAAGAAGCGGGCGAGCAGCTCCTCGCCGGCGACCGCATCATTTGCGGCAGCTACATCGCCCCGTTCCCCGTGGCACCGGGTGATTCCGCCACCGCCACCTACGCCGGTGGCATGTCCACCGTCACCGTCTCGTTCAGCCCAGCCTGAGCTTCGGCGGTACCGCGACCGGCAGGAAGCGGAGGTAGGTGCGGACCCGCCACGCGGCGAGCAACACGCACTTTCCGCGAATCCAAAATCGGCAATCCAAAATCCAAAATCCCGAATCCGGGTAGGATTCGGTTATGCCCAAGCTCAAAGCCGCCATCTTCGATATCGGCGGAGTGCTCACCCACTCGCCTGTCACCCGCATCAAAGAGTTCTGCACCGAACACGGCATCACCGACGACGTTCGGATCAACATCTTCGGCCCTGAAGATGGCCCCTGGTCCCGCTTCGAACGCAGCGAGCTGACGCCCGAAGGGTTCGCGGGGGAATTCGACACGCACGTCTCCATCTGCGGCACCAGCGCGAACGGCGCGTTCTTCCTCGATTGGTTCTTCCAGGGGTTCGGCGAACGGCCGGAGATGGTCGGCGTGGTGAAGCACCTGCGCGGCCAGGTCCACCTCGGCGCCATCACCAACAACGTGGCCCGCGACGAACCCGCCCAGAAGCGCACCAGCGGGATCGACCTGCCCAGCCTGTTCGATGTTGTCGTCGAATCGGCCATCGTCGGCGTGCGAAAGCCCGAGCCACGCATTTACCAGATCGCCTGCGAAGCGCTCGGCATCGAGCCGCACGAAGCCGTCTTCCTCGATGACCTCGGCGCGAACCTGAAGGGTGCGAAGGCCCTCGGCATGACTACCATCAAGGTCGACCACACCCTGAGCGCCATTGACGAACTTGAAGAAGCCCTGGGCATTCCCCTCCCGCGCGGTTAGTGGTGCTGAGTCCTCATTCACAACCTGCCCTCGCCGCCTGGCTCCGGGAGCGGTACGACTTCCTGCCGGATCCCCGTGTCACCTTGCTGCGCTCATACACCAACGACGTCTTTCTCGTTGAGCAAGACGATCGGAGGTTTGTGCTCAAGGTTTACGGCCAGGGTTGGCGAACGCGCGACGACGTTGGCTACGAGATCGAGTTAATCGACCATCTCGCGCGAGCGG
>CALFYR010000194.1 GCA_937954195.1 uncultured Dehalococcoidia bacterium | reverse complement strand
AAGAATGTTGCGCGCGCCTCAAGAGCATCGACGCCGGGAAGCGCGCGCATCGCGGCAAGGTCGTCATCAGCGAGCGCGATGTCGTCGGTGAAGATCTGGATGTCGTGGAGGCGGTCGCTGGCGATGCGGGCGTCCATCGCCCGGTTCATCAGCGGAGGGAGCGCGAACATGCTAATGCCGACCACCGACGCCGCGATGGTGGCGACGGTGAAGAGCGAGCGAGCCCAGCGGTGGCGGATGTCTTGCCAGGATTTGCGATAGAGGATGCCCATGGCGGCTACTCGTCGCCCGCGATGCGGCCATCGCGAATGGTGATGCGGCGTGGGGCGCGCCTCGCCAGGTCGAGATCGTGCGTCACGTAAACGACGGTCACGCCGGCGGCGTTCAGGTTCGCCAGCAGATCGACCACGTTCTGGGCGGACTGGGTATCGAGGTTGCCGGTCGGCTCATCGCCGATGACCAGGACAGGTTCGCAGGCGAGGGCCCGCGCGATGGCGACGCGTTGCTGTTCGCCGCCGGAGAGTTCGGCTGGGAGGTGGTCGGCCCGCTCGCCGAGGCCGACGAGTTCGAGGTTGGCCATTGCCCGCTTCACGCGTTCTTTGCCGCCGTACATGCGGGCGAGTTCCATTGGCAGGATGGCGTTTTCGAGCGCGGTGAGTGTGGGCAGCAGCTGGAAGAACTGGAAGATGATGCCGACGCGGCGGCCGCGCCACGCCGCCAAGTGCTCTTCGCTCATGGTGTTGATGACCTGGCCATCGACAGTGACGGTGCCGGCGGTTGGCCGGTCGATGCCGGTAACCATGTTCAGGATGGTGGATTTGCCGCTGCCGGAAGGCCCGACGATGGAAACCATTTCGCCCTGGCGGATGGTGAGGTCGACGCCCCTGAGCGCCGGGTGGGTGAGCCGGCCTGTGCGGTAGACCTTCTCGACGCCTGCGAGGGTGATCAGGGGGCCGTTGGTTGCGGGAGGATTCGGGAGCCGTTGCGGCGATGTGGTGAGAGACAATCCGGCCAGCTTTCGCGGGCGGGACGAGCCGCCCTTCAAGATCTGGGTGGAGTTTCCCGCCGGGCCGCGGCCATTCCAAGGACGAACGGCCCACCGCCAAGGCCCGACCGTCCAGATTTGCGCCGGCTACTGCTGCTGCGGGGATGTTGGCGCGCTGAGCGGGAAGACGGCCCAGAGACCAAGGTGGTCGCTCGGGTAGACGACCGTGCCATCGGAGGCTGTGGAGGCGGAGGTCCCGAATGTCCCGGTTTCGACGGGGGACCAGGCCCAGCCGAAGATGTAGCTCGTACGGGCGGTTAGCGGCTCCTGCGGGCCGACGACGCTGGCCCGGCAGCACGTCAGCACCTCGCTCGCTTCGAACGGGTCCGAGAGGCCGATGGCACGAAGGGCCTGGTAGGCGGCGGATTCGGGGCCCTCGCTCAGGTCGGCCATGACCACCGCCGGGTTGAAGGAGCGCTGCGCGACGATGAAGTTGGCGAAGGCTTCGGCCTGCGCGGTGCGCACCTCTTCGCCGCCATCCGTCAGGTGGGTGATGAACAGGTCGATGTCGTTGCCTTCGCCGGGGCCTTTTACCTTCACGTGCAGCGCGCGCCGTGCTTCGGCGAGGGAGGTGCGTGGCACGAGCCACTTGTAGGTCGCGCCGAGGTCCGGGAAGCGGTCACCGCGGACGAGGATGAGCTCGTTCTCCTGCCAGCCGAATTCTTCGGCGAGTTCCTTCAGGCGCTCATCGCTGGCGCCTTCGAAGAAGGGGTTCACGTGGACCGCCTGGGGTTGCATCCGGAGTTCGGTGGCGAGGCGGGCGATTGTGTCGCCGTAGTCGTCGGTGCGGGTGGCCTCGCTGAACCCGACGACATCCGGGTTGAAGGCTTTGAGCTCGGTGATGATGAGCTGGAGGCGCGTGTCGTAGGTATCGCCGGGCACCGTGTCGGT
>CALFYR010000193.1 GCA_937954195.1 uncultured Dehalococcoidia bacterium | reverse complement strand
AGGTAGAGCCGCCGCAGCATTTCGCCCAGCACCAGCTTCTTCTGGGCGTCGCCATCCGCGCCGCCGGTGTCCTCGGGCTGCTGTGGCAGGTTCGCCATCGCCTGCTTTGTCGCCAGTTCCACCTGGTAGCGATTGCACTCCTGCAGCGCCTCCATCACCGCCTGGTGCGCCAGCGGCCCCATCGGCGCCCCCACTGCAATTTGCTTCAGGAAGAACATCAACGTGCTGAGCTGCGCCCGGATGGCCACGATGGTCTGGATCTCGGTGATGTCATTCCCGGACCGTTCGTACATTTCGATGGCAACGTCCAGCCGGCTGAGCAACGCCGCTGTTTCGGTAAGTCCCTGGAGCGCCACGCTCTGCAGCGGCGACGTCTCGATCGGCCCCGGCGTCATCCCGAGCAACTGGCTTGTCGGGCCGAGCAGGCTCGGAATCCGCTCCACCACCTGCAGGAACTCGCGCCGCGCCTGCTTCTCCAGGTCGGCTTTCAGGGCCTCGTCCGAAACCGGATCGGGCTTCTTCTCCAGGATGCTTTGCATCTTCTGGTTCCCGAGCGTCGATTGCAGCTCCTTCAGCCGCTGAAGGCCCGGCGCCGCGCTGTGTCCGTGGTGAATCGCCGGTTTCGTCGCGGTCGTGGCAGCCTTGTTACCGTTGCCCGGTGTTTGCCTCCGGACTACGCGTGTCAGCCTGCGTCCGCCTGCCATGCGCGCAGCATACTCCTAACGTGAACGGTCAGGCCTCAATCGCCACTGGTGGCTCCCCGGAATCCTCGCCCGAAAGCCGTCCCGCCGCCGTCCGGCGGTATCCTGCCGCCGGCACAAGCGTCCCCGCCTGGCCAAGGCCGTAGGGCGGCATGTTGTTGTACACCGACTCGTATTCGCCGGCCCGCACGCGGTACGTCTCATGCCAGATGCCGACATCGCCGTTCGAACCAATCTCCTTGTTAAAGCGCAGCCAGTTCGGGAAATGTTCGGCGTCCTTGTTCCGGGCGTACGCCTCAAGGTGCTCGAACGAGCGCCAGTACTGCACGACCATCACGTTCCGCAGTCCGAAGTGCGTGCGGGCGTGGAGCAGCCCCATCTCCGGGTGCTTCTCCAGCTCTTTGATCATTCCGGGCATCGTCCCCAGGAACCACCGGTACTTCGGGATCTTCCACAGCTTGTTAAACCGCGCTCCAATCAGGAACACCACGAAGTCGCCTTCGACCTCTGCCGCCATCCGCTGAGCGTTCACCCTTGCCATCTGATTCCCTCCTCTGCGAGGGCGGCATTCTGCGCCCTCGGTCCTTCATCCGCCATTTCGAACGTCACGCGCTCCCGGTCCGGTCCCACCGGAACCAGAGCCGCGCCGCAACGAAGCTCAACAGCAGCCAGCCGGCCAGCACCAGGAGCACCAGGTCCACGTTCCATTGCCCGCCGTAGTCGTCCACCGCCACCCAATCGGGCAAGAACGCGTACCGGAAACCCTGCACCATCCACTTCAGCGGGAACAGCGAGGCGATCGCCTGCAGGAACGGCGGCACAGCCGAATACTGCAAGAACACGCCCGAAATGAACTGCAGGATCAGATACGGCGGCTGCACAATCGCCGAAGCCGCCGACGAGCTCCGGATCAGCCGCGTGTAGGCGATACCCAGCAGCGAGCACGCCGAGACCCCCGCGATGAACACCCCAAGGAACGCAAGCCACTTCGCGGGGTCGGTAGGCAGGTTCACGCCATAGAGCGCCACGCCGATCCCAAGGATCAGCACGACCTCGAGCGCCGCCGTAAACAATGCGAGCCCGATTTTCCCGCCGAAGTAGGCGCTCCGCGGCAACGGCGTGCCCGAGAGCCGCCGCAACAGGCCATCGTGCTGTTCGACCGCTATGGTCATCGCCAGGCTCGCGAACGTCGCGCTCATGATGCCCGTGGCGATCATTCCCGGCACGAAGTACTGGGCGAACTCCACATCCTCCACACCCGGCGGGCCCTCAATCTCGCCGCTGAAGATGGTCGAGAAGATGACAACGAACAGCACCGGCAACAGGAACGTGAAGAACACCTGCTCGGGCGTTCGAAAGAACTGCCGCAGCTCGATCAGGGTGCGCTCCCACGAAAGGCGCAGGATGCGCCCGGGCGCGTTTGGCCGGAACACCGGCGTCGCTGGCAATGCAGTCATAACTGGCCCCCATCCGAAGGCTCGCCGGCCTCCGCCACCATCGCGAGGTAGATGTCCTCAAGGCTCGGCCTGCTTACCGCAAGCCCCGGCAGCTCCGCCACGCCATGGTCCTCGGCCCAGCGGGCGAGCATCGCGACCACTGCCGTGGGCCGGTCGGTCGTCACCGTCGCCACGCCGTCCGCCGCATCGATCAGTCCTCCCACCTCAGGAAGAGCCACCTCGCTCAGCGTGCCATTGAGTGAGAACGAAATCCGCGCCATCGCACGTTCGCGGCCGCCGATCTCCCGGGGCCTGCCAACTTCCACAAGTTCGCCACGGATGATCACTCCGACCCGGTCGGCAAGCTGCTCCGCTTCATCCAGGTAGTGGGTGGTGAGTACCACGGTCTTGCCGAGTGAGGTGAACTCGCGCACAACTTCCCAGATCTGGCGGCGGCCCTGCGGGTCCAGGCCGGTCGTCGGTTCGTCCAGGAAAACCAGGTCCGGGTCGCCAACGATGCCGAGCGCCAGGTCGACCCGCCGCTTCTGCCCGCCGGAGAGCGACTTGCAGCGCGCGTCACGCTTCTCGGCGAGGCCCACCATGTCGACCACGCGCCGCGGGTCCAGGTGTTTCGGGTAGAAGCTGGCGAAGTGGGCCGTGATCTCATCCGGCGTGAGCTGTTCGAAAAAGCCGGCCGATTGCAGCACAATCCCGAGCCGGGCCCGCCATTCGGGGCCGCCACGTTCCGGGTCGATGCCGAGCACCGTGGCCTCGCCGGCTGTGCGCGTGCGAAACCCCTCCAGGATTTCGACGAAGGTGGTCTTCCCGGCTCCGTTTGGTCCAAGGAGCGCGAAGACCTCGCCCTCGCCGATCTCCAGGTCAACGCCGCGCAGCGCCTCGAAGCTTCCGTAGCTCTTGCGCACACCCGTGGCCGTAATGGCGGCAGTCACGCCTACAGCCTAACGCCTGCGGGGCGAAGGCCGAGCCGCGCCAGGCTAACCGAGACCGCTCGCTCCAGCTTTTCCAGCCGGTGGCTCACGTCATATTCCGCCCGGTAGCGCAGCTCCGCCTCGCGCGTCGCGAGTTCCCGGAGCTGATAGGAAGCGATGGTTTCCAGCATTGCTGTGTCCTCCTTAGATATTGGACAGTGACACTATCCGATAGTGAAACTATCCTTGTCAACACCTCCCCGGGAGAATCCATGAAGATCTCCGAACTCAGCGCACGCACGGGTGTGACCATCCCCACACTCAAGTTCTATCTGCGGGAGGGCCTCCTTCCCCAGGGCGAGCTCTCCTCGCCGAACCAGGCAGACTACGGAGAGGCCCACGTCCGCCGCGCCAACCTCATCCGCGCCCTTCGCGAAATCGCCGGGCTCTCCATCGCCCGCATCGCGGTCATCGTCCAGGCGCTCGAAGCCGGCGAAGCTACGTACGAAGTTCTCGGAGCCGCGGTCGATTCGCTCGGAGGCGCCGATGCCGGTGAGCTCACGCCTGAGCAGGAAGCCATCGGCACCGACCTGGACATCATGCTCGAACATCTCGGCCTGCCGACGCGTGCCGATTCCCTCGCCCGCCACCAGCTCATCCGCGCCTTCCAGGGCGCCCGCGACATGCTCTTCCCTGGCGCCCCGGTCGAAATGCTGATGATCTACGCCCAGCCCATGATGGAGATCGCCAAGTACGAACGCGCCGCCACCCCCGGCCTCTTCGAGCTCGACCCGGAAATCGCCATCGAACGTGCGGTTGCCGGTCTCGCCCTCTTCGAACCTGTCATCCTCGCTTTCCGGCGGATGACGCACGAAGCCATCCTCGCCGGCCAGGTCGGCGAGCCGGTCAACCCGCCGAAGGAAGGTCACCCCGGTACACCGGCGCGCTGAGCGCCCGGACGTCCTCGCGTCCCTTCGGCGCTTCGACTCTCAGTTCGGCCCGCAGATAACGTTCGAACCGCACACCATCGGGCACGACCATCGTGCCCGCGTCTTCGGCGAGTTCCGTTCGCAGCGGTCGCTCTCCATCGGCGATGAACTCCAGCGTGGTGCCGCGCGCTCGTTCGTAGCGCGCGAACACGCGCCCGTCGGAATGCTGCTCGAGCCAGAGCAGTGGCCCCGCGGGCCCATCGGAGATCGCCGTCCTCCCCGCCCGGATGCCGGCCAGCACACTCTCTTCGCCCAGCCCGTGCTCGCACCACACAAACGTCGTGGGGTCGCCAACGTGGTGCGGGTGGCGCGGCTCGGCTGGCGGCGCGCTGTGCGCATCACTGCCCCCAACCGGCACGATCTTTCGGCCCGCCACGAGTTCTTCGTCCCACTTGCCGACCGATTCCCAGTTGTACCAGCGCCACGGTGCCTGCCACACCTCCCGCACGCCGAACCCCGGGTCGGCGAACTTCCACGGTGGCCCCACGCCCTTCGGGTGGTTGATCGAGATCAACTTTCCGCGCTCCTCCACCCAGCGCAGCAACCGCTGGATCTCCTCGTCAGTCGTGAACCGGAAGTCGATCCATTCGCGCAGTCCCCAGACGTTGGCGTGGCCGCTGTATGTGGTCACTTCCTCGCCCGGGATGAGCAACAGCGGCGCGTCGCGCCACGCGTCGATCTCCGGCATGTGCGTCGTCGTGTTGTGGTCGGTAATCGCCAGGAAGTCCAGGCCCCGCGACCTGGCGAAATATGCCATCTCGGCGATCGTGTTCTCCCCGTCCGAATGCTCGGTGTGCGAATGCAGGTCGCCCCGGTACCAGCCCGGCCCACCCGTTGCGCCACGCGGCGCCGCCTCTCTAAGAAGCGGCTCCGGGAGCGCCACTTCGTCCCTCGTGGCGACCTCCATGCTCACGGTCAGCCAGTACCGTAGCCCGCCCTCCGGTATCTCATACGCACCCAGCAGCACCGACCACGTGCCCGAGGGCAGCGTCCCCGCCACGTACCCTGGAGTCGCCGCCGTGTGTTCGATGAAGAACTGCCGCCGGTCCGACCCGCTCCACCCCCGAAACCCGCCCGTGAACGGTTCCGTCCCGCGGATATCGAAGATGCCGATGTCCAGCGTCGCCGCCTCATCCGTCGGCGCCACCGGTGCATAGTGGTACGCCACCTCAATCCGCGAGCAGCGTGCGGGCACCTCGAACGGCACGTACACGTACGGGTGCGCCGCCGCTTCCACCCGCGAAATGTGCCCCTCGAACTCGTACCGCTTCCTCATGACGCTCGGATTCTCACCGCCATCCCGACCACTGTCGATCCGAAGCGCCACGCGGCTTGCTCCCCCTCTCCATGCAAATGGAGAGGGGGCCGGGGGGCGCGCCACTTTCACCTTTCCCCTTTAGCCTTTCTACTTACCCAATGCGCTACC
>CALFYR010000192.1 GCA_937954195.1 uncultured Dehalococcoidia bacterium | reverse complement strand
GTTGTCGAAGCTGATGATGAGGTTCTTGCCCTGTGCTCGCACGCCCGTGCACGTCACCCCAACGATGCGATGCACCTGCGGCACGGGGCCGGGACCGTGGGCTCGCGCCGACTGGATGGTCTTGCCGCTCAGCGCACCGCCGATCTTCGCAGCGAACCGGTAGAGCGCGTCGCCCTCAGGCATGGGCGAGTGCCGGGAACCGGGCCGCGCGGTAGGTCAACCCGCGGAAACCCTGTGCGAAACCCACTTCAAGCAGTCTCGGCGCGAATGGCGATTCGGCCGCCGGTATGCCGTCGATACGCTCGACGGTGATCCCTTTCGAGCCAGCCTTCGCGGCCCACTCCACCAGTCCGGCGAGTGCTGGCCCGCGCAGGAGGTCTTCGTCGGCGGCCGGGAGCGTGGTGAGCGACTTGCCGCCCCGTTCGATCACCAACACCGGCTCGCCATTCGCCAGCACCACGAGCGCGCCGGCCGAGCGGGAGGGCGCTCGCCGGTCGTCGTCTTCCCGGCGCGGCCATGGGACCGCCGCACCATACGGTTGCGCGGGGTCCGAAGCGGCCAGGACTGCCGTCAGCGGTTCGTCGGGCAAGTACCGGTGCGAACGCAAGCGTTCCACAGCGGGCGGCTGGGCGAATTGGGCAGCGCCCAGCCCTTCCACGAAGTACCCGCGCCGAACGCGGCCCGCATCTTCCATCGCCTTGAGCACCGGATAGACCGACGAGAAGCCGCCGGGGAGGTCCTCCGCGGAAACACCCTCCCGGGTGACCACACCCTGTCGTTCGAGCAGCGCGGATGCGAGCCGATGCACCCGATTCGTCTCGTTCAGCGTGGCCGCGGCGCTCCGGACCAGCGACCAGCGGCCGGCGGATTCGGGAGGAAGGCGCCCAACTCGGCCGCGCGGCGCAGGCCCGGTGCCACGTTTCGGCCACGCGAGGGCACGGACGGGTGCGAACGTGTCGTTGGTCACCGCTCCGGCCCACACAAGGTCCCAGAGTGCTTCGAGCACCTCCGCGAGCGGCGCGTTCGCGGCCACCACGAGGTCGCTGAAGAAGCTGGCGCCCCGTCCTTCGAGCGCTTCGAGGATCGCGTTGTGAATGGCCGAATCAGGCAGCTCCGCTGACTTTGGCGCGAACAGGTGCAGACCATCGCGATGGACGACCACGACTTTGCCGTCGTCCTTGCCCAGCCGGCCGGCGCCGAACCAGGCGACCTCGCCGCCGGCGCAAAGGTCGTCGAGCATCGCAGGTGTGAAGCCGGCGACGCGTGCCGGCAGGACATCACGTTCGAGCGCCGAAGCCGCAATCGGCAACCCTTCGAGCTGGCTGACGACATCCCGCAGCCGATCGAGTCCGCGCAGGTTGCTGCCGATGCCGTGCCATGCGTGTAGGAATCGGGCGAATGCGGGCCCATCGACGGGCTCCACGTCCTTGCGGAGCCGGGCGAGCGAACGGCGCTTGATGCCCCGAAGGACATCCGGGTCGCACCACTCGCGTTCGCGGCCGCCGGGTCGGAAATCGCCGTGGAGGATAGTGCCAGCAGCTTCCAGTTCCTGGAGGCACCCGCGCACCAGGTGCTCCGGGATTGCCCATCGCTTCGCCGGAGACCCCGCGACAAACGGTCCGTGGGTCCGCGCATACCGCGAGAGGATCCCTTCGAGCGCGTCCACCGTGGGCTTGAGGAACGCCTCCGGCACGCCCTGCGGAATGGCCACCCCGATGGCATCGCGGAACCGGCCCGAATCTTCGGCGGGGATCCAGCGCTCGTCCCCACCGATGCGCACCCTGCAGGCCCGCCGGGAGGACTCAAGTTCGGCCAGCCAACGGTCGAGCGCGGCGGGATCGGTGACCCGCGCGGCGAGTTCGAACGCGTCCAGGTCCCCGAGCCGTCGAAGCAGGTCGTGCAACTGATCGGTGTTCCTGGCTTTGCGACCATCCACCAGGCATTGCAGCTCCAGCTCCAGGTCATCGATGGCCGCGGCATCGAGCAGTTCGCGAAGCTCTGCCTCGCCGAGCAGATCCTTCAGCAGGTTGCGGTCGAGCGTCAGCGCCTGCGCGCGGCGTTCCGCGAGCGGCGCATCGCCTTCGTACATGTATGCCGCCACGTAGTCGAACAGCAGCGACCGCGCGAACGGCGAAGCCTCTCGCGTTTCGACCGGCACGACCTTGATTTGGCGGCTGCGCACGCGCTGCAAGGTGTCCAGCAGCCCGGGCATGTCGAAGACGTCGCGCAGGCACTCGCGGTAGGTCTCCAAAACGATGGGGAACGACCCGTACCGGCTCGCGACCGCCAGCAGGCTCGCCGACTTTTGCCGCTGCAACCAGAGCGGCGAGCGGGCTCCGGGCCGGCGCTTCGGCAGAAGCAGCGCCCGGCCGGCGTTCTCCCGGAAGTGTGAGGCGAACATGGCCGTGTTCGCCAACCGGTCGACCACAAGTTCCTCGGCCTCGTCCGGCGAAGGGAACAGGTCCTCTACCGGCGGCGGCTCTTCTCCGCTCGCGAACCGGAGAGCGATGCCGTCATCGCTCCAAATCGTCTGGACGTCGAACCCGGCCTTTTCGACCAGGAGCGCCTCGATCGTCTGGGCCCATGGGGCGTGCACCCGTCCACCGAACGGGGTGAGGATGACGAGCCGCCAGTCGCCCAGCTCGTCACGGAAGCGTTCGACAACCATCGTTGTGTCGGTTGGAAGGGCGCCCGTCGCTTCTTTCTCCTCCGCCAGGTATTCGAGCAGGTTGGTCGCGGCTTTTTCGTCGAGGTCGTGGCGGGACATGAGGCGTTCGATCGCCTCGTCCGGGTCACGAATCGTGTCGAGCTCGCGCGTGAACGCGCCGATCGCGCGGCCGAACTCCAGCGGACGGCCGATCCCGTCACCCTTCCAGAAGGGCATCTTGCCGGGCTGGCCGAGGGCGGGGCTGACGATGACCTGGTCCCTCGTGATCTGTTCGATGCGCCACGTCGTCGCGCCGAGGAGGAAGGTCTCCCCGGGCCGGGACTCGTAAACCATCTCTTCGTCGAGTTCGCCGACACGTGGGCCTCCCGGGCCGAGGAAGACGCCGTAGAGGCCGCGGTCCGGGATGGTGCCCGCATTCACGATGGCCACAGTCCGCGCGTCCCGGCGGCTGGACAGAATGTTGGTTTCGCGATCCCAGAGAATGCGCGGCTTCAGGTCGGCGAACTCATCCGACGGGTACTGGCCGGCGAGCATCCCGAGGACGCCTTCCAGCTGATCCCGGCTGAGCGTGGCGAACGGATAGGAGCGGCGCACCATCGCCTCAAGCTGGTCAACTGTCAGGTCTTCGACTGCGCACGCGGCAACCACCTGCTGCGCGAGCACATCCAGGGGGTTGCGCGGGACAACCGTCTCCTCGATGAGCCCGTTGCGCATCCGCTCGGTGACCACGGCGCATTCGAGGAGGTCGCCGCGGAACTTGGGGAAGATGCGGCCCGTGCTGATAGCGCCTACCTGGTGCCCGGCCCGGCCCACCCGCTGCAACCCCCGCGCTACGGACTTGGGCGACTCCACCTGGATGACAAGGTCCACGGCTCCCATGTCGATCCCCAGCTCCATCGAGCTCGTGCAGACAAGGCCGGGAAGCATTCCTGCTTTCAACCGCTCTTCGATGTCCGTACGCTGCTCGCGCGAAACCGAACCATGGTGGGCGCGAAGCAACTCCTCCCCCGCGAGTTCGTTGATGCGGGCGGAGAGCCGTTCGGCGAGGCGGCGATTGTTCACGAAGATCAGCGTGGACCGGTGAGCACGGACCAGTTCCAGGAGCTGGGGGTAGACCGCGGGCCAAATCGACGTCCGCGATTCCGGGTCGAGCTCGGATTCGAGGGCCACGCCGGCCTGCTCGGCGGGGCGGGTCATGTCTTCGACGGGGACGATGACCTTCAAGTCGAGTTCGCGGCGGGCGCCGGCGTCAGCGATCCGGACCGGGCGGTCGCCGCCCAGGTACTTCGCTACTTCTTCGAGTGGCCGCTGCGTCGCCGAGAGACCGATGCGCTGGAACGGCCGTCCCGTGAGCGCTTCGAGACGTTCGAGCGTAAGTGCCAGGTGCGAACCGCGCTTTGTCGAGGCCATGGTGTGGATCTCGTCGATGATGACCGTGTCCACCGTCTGAAGGACTTCGCGAGAACGGGACGTGAGCATCAGATAAAGCGATTCGGGCGTCGTGATAAGAATGTCTGGCGGATTGCGCCGAATGTCCTCCCGCTCCTTCGTCGGCGTATCGCCGGTCCGGACGGCCACGGTGATGTCGGGCGGCTCGAGCCCTTCGCGGGCGGCAGCGATGCGCAGGCCAGCGAGGGGCGCCCGCAGGTTGCGTTCGATGTCGTAGGAGAGCGCCTTCAGCGGAGAAACGTAGACCACCGATACACCGGCCCGGACGGTCCGTCCGCGCTTGTCCACGGGCAACGAAGGGCGATTCGCAAGGCGGTCGAGGCAGGAGAGGAACGCGGCCAGCGTCTTGCCCGAACCAGTCGGCGCGAGCAACAGCGTATGTTCGCCGGCCGCAATCGCATCCCAGCCGAGTTCCTGAGCCGACGTGGGCGCGGCGAAGTTGTCGCGGAACCACGATTGCGCGGCCGGGCTGAACCGTTGCAGGGCACTACTGACTTCTGCTGCCACAACCCCATTGTGCCAGACGGGAGGAAGCGCCCGGACAGAATCCGGCGATGACTACGTCTCCCGTCCTGTCAGGAATCCAAGCTTTTCGCGCCTCACGTCCTCTTCGGGGTGGATCTCCACCCGGAAGATGGTCTGGTAAGGGATGAACACCTGGGTCGGGTGGTCGTGATCCGGGCTGGCGGTTTGAAGGGCGACCCACGCATCGGCCACGCCACTGATGCCGTTGATGTAGTGGGTGACGCCATCAACGGTGATGAGTTCGACCACAGGGACCTTGCACTGTACCTGCTTGCAGAACCCGGCGATCGACGGCGGCAGCACCTGTTCGAAGAACGTGCGGTCGAACGGGATGCCCGTGGCTACCTGCTGGGGTACCTGGGGTTGTGGTGATGGCGGAGGGACGACCCCGGGGGGCAGGTAGATCACACGCTGTGGCTGAGTCATACGGGAAGCGTAGGGGGCGGCGTAAAGGGAGACAACCGCCAGGCGGGGGGTTGGACTCCCTTCGGCGTTATCGCTATGATTTGAATAGTGACACCGGCAACCCGCGCCGGAATCCCAGCCACGCCCCGCCCATGGAGGATTCACCCATGTCGATCGAAGCAGAAGCGCCCGTAACACTCATCAACATCACCGAGAAGGCTGCCGAAAAGGCGAAGGCGCTGCTCGAAGCACGTGAGCTCCCCGAAGGCGCGCTCCGCGTGTTCGTCGCCGGCGGCGGCTGCAGCGGCTACCAGTACGGCATGGCCCTGGCCCGCTCCTCGGAGGAAGACGACATCATCATCGAGCAGATGGGTGTCCGCATCGTCGTCGATCCCGAAAGCGCCCAGTATCTTGATGGCGCTGAGATCGACTACGTCGATGACATCATGAAGAGCGGGTTCAGCATCTTCAATCCGAACGCTGTGAAGTCCTGCGCCTGTGGCTCCAGCTTCCAGACTGGCGACAACAGCGGCCAGCCGCGCGCCTGCTGCTAAGAACCACCTTCGAACGAAACACGAAAGGCACGACCGCTGGTCGTGCCTTTTCCATTGGTGCCGGCGCGTTCGCCGTCCTACATCAGGTTCCGCATGAGGTGCGTTTCGCTGGTCAGGAACACCATCGACGCGCGGGTCGCGGCACGAAGCCGGCCGAACTCGGAGTCCGTCACAGCCATCTCGTCGAACTTCTCCAGTTCGGCCAATGAATCGAATTCACCGACGATCGAGACGCCGCTCGTGTGGCCGGTCATGGCGGACCACACGCTGGTGTGGGCATCGATGCCGCGCTGCTTCTGGTAATCCAACGCCTGGGAGACCGAAAGCACGAACTCCCGGTGGTGGCCGGGCTGCACTTCGCCGGTGA
>CALFYR010000191.1 GCA_937954195.1 uncultured Dehalococcoidia bacterium | reverse complement strand
GCCGCCCTCCGCGGCGAAATGGGCGACTACCTCGCCTCCGGCGACCTGACCCTCGGTTCGCTCGATGGCGCCATTCAGGACCTTGCCGAACCCTATCTCTGCGTCGCCCAGGACTACCCCAACCTCTCCTCGCCACCCGAAGTCCGCGAAGCCCTCACCCTCGCAGGCTTCGATAGCCTCACCATCGCGACCAACCACATCTTCGATTGCGGCGTCGGCTGCATCCGCTCCGAAGCCCTTCTCCGCACCATGGAGCTGCTCGAAGAGGTTGGCATTAAGACCGTGGGCGGCGGCGCGAACCTCGATGAGGCCTTCGCCCCCGCCATTTTCGAAGTCAACGGCATCACCTTCGGCGTCCTCGGCTTCGATGACGTCGCCGCCCAGGACCTTGAAGCCACGGAAACCGCGGCCGGCACCGCCCCCCTCGACGACTCCTACGACAACGAACGCGCAGACCTCCCCGCCGAGCCCGCCTTCTACAAGTCGTCCACCCTCCTCGGCGTCGAACGCCTCCAGCAACTCATCCGCGACCTCAAAGAGGAGGTCGACGTCGTCATCGTGCAGGTCCAGTCCGGCACCGAAGACACCCACCGCCCGAGCGACCGCAGCCTGAAAGGCCTCCGCGCGGCCGTCGAAGCCGGCGCCGACCTGGTGGTCGGCAACCAGGCCCACTGGGTGCAGGGCCTCGAAGTGCGGGATGGCGTGTTCATCCCCTACGCCCTCGGCAACTTCATCTTCGATCAGCTCCACACGCCCGAACACTCACAGGGCTACGTCCTCGAGGCCACGTTCCACGGCACGAAAAACGTCGCCGTCCGCCTCCTCCCCTACGAAATCGTGAACCAGCACCGCCCCACCTTCGTGGACGGCGAAACCCGCCTGAAAATCCTCAACGACGTCTACGAAGCCAGCATCGGCCTCTCCGCCCGCGAGCCGGAGTAGGGCGGCTCTGTAGTTGCGCCCCTCCGTGGGCGCGGAGGCACGGGAGGGCCACCACACTCTCCCCCTTTCGCCCTTGACCTTTCGACTTTCGCCTCCCCCTAGAACCCCATCTCGATCCGCCGGAACCGCTCCAAATACCGCCCGTCCTCGTTCTTCCACCGCTCCCGGGAAAACGCCGCGAAATCATCCTGCTTCCCGAACTGCGAAACATGCGCCGAAAGCGCGTGGATCTTCAGGTCCACCAGCTCCCCGATATCCACGTCGAAATTCGGGTGGTTCGTGTTCCACAGCAACACCTCCCGAACCTTGTGCGGCTCCAGCCCCTCCTCCACGTGGTGCGGGAAGTTCAAGTGGTCTCGCGCCGTCGGGTACACCGCGTCCAGCGCCGCCGTTCCCGTCGCCCGGTGGTCCGGGTGATTGATGAAACTGTCCCGGATGATGATGTCCGTGGGGTCGTGGGTGAGTACCGTATCCGGCCGCAACCGCCGGATGTAGCGCACCACCTCCTCCAGCAGCGACCGGTCGTACACGAGCTCGCCGTCCTCCCGCTCCAGGAAGAACGCCTCCTTCGCCCCCAGCCGCCGGCAGGCCTCGCGCTGCTCCTCGCGCCGCAGCGCTATGAGCCGCTCGCGCGTCATCGAACGGTCCTCGGTCCCCTTCGCCCCGTTCGTCACGACGAGGAAGTAGACGTCCCAGCCCCGGTTCGCGAGTTGCGCGGCATAGCCGGCACAGCCGAACTCTCCGTCATCCGGGTGGGCGGCAATCACAAGCGCGGTTGGCATTCGGTTCGGTTCGCTCCAGCGCGAAAATCGCTCGCATCTATCCTTGCCGCTCACCGTTGCCCCCGCAACCACCCCGCTCACCCGGCCCTCGGAACTCGGAACTCGGAACTCGGAACTCGGAACAGGCGAAGGCCCCCTCCCGTCCCACGTGAGGGGGCCTTCGCACTTTAGTGCTTTCGCGGCCTAGTTCGCCGAGGCCACCCGAAGCGCCTGCCGCGCGTCAGCAAGACGCGACTTCAGGCGATCGATCTCCCGGTAGGCGAACCACTCGCGCCGGAAACGCCCTTCCGGCGTCTCCAGGTACATGAGCCGCTCGCGCTGGGCGACGCTGGCAAGTTCGATTTGAAACACTAGCTTCCTCCTTGGTCACGGCAGATGCACCAGCAGCCCGCGTTCAGGGGCGCGGGCCGAACAAGCACAACGATTGCGGTGACACATTCAGGAGAGCCCGCCACGGCAGTCCGCGGGTCGGACAGGCAGGCTCTCGGGCTGAGGTTGCTCCAACGCCGACGGGGTTAGCTACTGGCTGCGACTGGAGTTGCCGCTTCGCGCCTCGTGCGCGAACTCGCCTCGAAAGAGGGTTCCCCCGCTCCGCCAAAACCACGGCGGATTAAGCGACTGATACAACAAGTAACGCACACCAGCCCGCTAGCGTTAACCCCCGCCTGTCCCAAACCTTCACCGCGAAAACCCTGAGAAGATGAACCAAGTCACACACCGCATCATTCGACCGGATCAGAGGCCCGGGCGCCGCTTCAGAGAGGCCAGCACAATCACACCGCTCACCCCCAGCGACAACAGCAGCACCCAACCCTCCCATTCGGCACCGCTAACCGCCGCGAACGGAGCCATCAGCACCGCGAACACCACCGAAACTGCACAAATCACCGCCACGACGGCACGTCCCGTGCGGACAAATCCTGACCGGGCCCATCGTTCCGAGAACATGGGCCCGAACGCCACCACACCGTGACTCCCCAAGATGCCAGCCGCGAACAACGCCTGGAACCAGCGGGGCACTTGCTCCACCCCTTGCCAACTGAGCTCCGTGTTCGCCAGTCCGAGGAAAACCGCCGAGTAAACGAGGAGTACCGCCGCGTGTACAACGCTTGCGAACGCTATGCACGCTCCAGCCCACGGCAACCGCTCGCTCGCTCGCAATGTACCGGCCATCACATCAAACCATACCACCGACCAGCACCTCGCGGAGAGATGCCAGGTTCCGGCTGATGCAAACACACCACTGGCGCCGCCGAAACCGCCGCAGAAATGGAGCGTTCGCGGAATGGGAACGCCCTGCCCCGACCGCTACCTTCACAGGATGGCGACTCGGGTGCTCGACAATGTGTGGGAGGCACTGGCCATCACGCCCATCGTGGCGGCTGCGCTGACCTGCGCTTGGCTGCTCGCCGATGGCTACCAGCCAGCCCCCGCGGAGAGCCCGTCCGCCGGGACCGAGCCCCCCTCGGTTTCCACCGCCGAAGCGCCGGAGCAGGCGCCGGCCCGCGGGCCCGCCTCCCCGGCCGTCGCGGTCGTCCTGATCACCACCAGCGACGAGCAAGCCGAGCGCGTGAACGAACTCCTTGCTGCCGAGACCGAGCTACGCATGCTAGTTGGCGAGTCCCCTCGCCTCCTGGATGTTGTCGTGCTCGAACATGCATCCAACAGCGAGCGCGTGGCGTCCGCACTTCAGGCAGGGTGGGGCGCCGAGCTCCAGACGATCGCTGCTCAGCTATCCGCCCGGGGAATCAACGTCTCCGCGCCGCCATATGAGGCGGACATCGTCCGGTGATTCGGGAGCTTGCGCCTGGTTGCTAGTATCTCCGCGTGGAATGGGTAGCACGCTACACCCGTTCGAAAGACGGGACGCGCATCGCCTATGGCGTCGTCGGCGAAGGGCAGCCCCTCGTGTATCTCGGCCCGGCTGGCCTTTCACATATCGAACTCTATCCAACGGAACCTGACGGCATGCGGACACTCAACGCCCTCGGCAGGGGCCGAATGCTGATCCGCCTGGATTTCCGCGGCACCGGAATGTCAGCAAGGGACGCAGCAGACCTTTCACCGGAGGCGCTCACTGATGACCTTGAAGCCGTGCTCAATGCCCTGGGCCTGCCATCGGTCGACATCTTCGCGACCGTGATCCGAGTGACGCCTGCCATCCGTCTTGCCGTCCGCCGGCCGGACCTCATACGGCGAATGGTCCTCTCATCACCATTCACACCCGGCGACGACTCGGCACCCGGGATCACCCCACTCGCCGAAGGGAATTGGGATCTCTTCGTCCAGACCATGGCGAGAGCAAACGCCGACGATCGGGCGGACGTGGCTGCGAGGGTGGCCTTTATGAATCGATGCTTCGATCAGCGGAACGTCGTCGCGCTCTCCCGTTCGTCGCGCCCGCTGGAAGACTGGACAATCGCAGAGCGTGTGCGATGTCCTGTGCTGGTCGTCGACGACCAGGGCTCACTCGCGGTTCCGGGCCATACCGCAGCGTTCGCCCAACGATTCCCGACGGCCCGCCTCATCGAAGCGCCTCACTACCATACCCAGCAGATCCCGCCCGAAGTTTTCACCTTCCTCGACGCGCCCGACGACGCGCCTCCACCCCCGACCAACGAGGTCGCTCCTTCTCTCACGAAACGCGAACGCCAAACCCTCGCCCTCCTCGCGGCCGGCCTTACCCAGCGCGAGATAGCCGAGCGCCTCGTCATCGCCCCGGCGACCGTCTCGCGCCACGTGGTAAGCCTCTACGCCAAGCTCGGCGTCCACCGCCGAGCCGAAGCCGTCGTCTGGGCCATGCGCCACGGCATCGAGTAGCGAGTCAGAGGCGCGCGCGTCAGCGAGCGCGTGCCCCGTCCGAACTCCACACTGCCCTCGGGCTAACCAGACTGCGTCTAACGGCTAACGGCCCCCTGATCGCCCCGCCCCTCTCCGTCGTACAGTAACCACAGCCCCCAGAGGAGCCACCCACCATGCTCAAAACCGGCACCCCGGCACCCGACTTCACCGCAAAACTCGATGACGGCTCCGACTTCACCCTCAGCGCCTACCGCGACCAGAAGCACGTCGTCCTCTACTTCTACCCGAAGGACTTCACCCCCGGCTGCACCGCCGAAGCCTGCTCCTTCCGCGACAACTACGGCGCCATCGCCGCCCATGACGCCATCATCGTCGGCGTCTCCAGCGACGACTCCGATTCGCATACCTCCTTCAAGGAAAAGCACGAACTCCCCTTCCCCCTCATTTCCGACCCCGACGGAAAACTACGCGACCTCTACGACGCCAAGGGCTGGATCCCCTGGATGCCGCCACGCGTCACCTACGTCATCGATAAAGAAGGCGCCATCCGCGCCGCCATGCGCCACGACTTCAAAGTCACCGCCCACGTCCCCGAAGTCCTCGAAGC
>CALFYR010000190.1 GCA_937954195.1 uncultured Dehalococcoidia bacterium | reverse complement strand
CTACCGCAATGATTCGTTCGGCTGCGGAGTCCGTAATGACGCTGTACGGGAAGCCGCGAATCGGGAACCGCTTGTGCCGGTCGCGTAGAGGCACGCTGTTCGGGAACTCGGCAATATGTCGCAGCGTCCCGCGAAACGCCTCATGGAACCGCTCGCCCAACTCGTTGCTGCGTTCGAAATAGAATGCGAGTGCGCCAACGAGGTCGTCAAACGCCCGATCCTCGATCTGCCGAATCAGTGCGAGCGCTCCCGCATCGTGGACACAACATCTTCGAGGTCAGCAATATCACGGAAACGCGCGCGCCCGGCCTCGACATCGTCGATCCGGCGCCGAAGTTCCGAATCCCAATCGACCTCGCTACCCGGCCCCTCAAGCGAGGATAGGAGAGCCTCAAGCAGGATGGCCCGGTCTCCCTCATCGAGCGCGAGGGCGGCGGCGGTGATTTCCTTCACGTCCAGCATTGGCCTGATTCTAGCACGCGCTGAACCTCGAATCCGTAACATCGCTGTGACCCACCCGCCCTCAATGTGTGGTTCGATTGGCCGTATCTCAGGGCAGGTAAGCCCACTACGGTGGGATCGGAGGTCCGCAATGGCTGGCCGCGACGTATGGCTGCTGGTGTGTGGTGTGGCTGCAGTCGCGGCCGGCGCGGGCCTTTGGCATGGGCTCTGGGGCCCGGGCGGGACAGGCATCGACCACTTCGATACATCACCACTCCTCTTCGTCACGCTCGCACTCGTGAGCGTTTCGGCGCTTGGCATCGCGGCCCTCGGCGGGCTCGTCAGTACGTCCACCAGTCCGCTCGCCCTGATTTCGGCATCGGTCCTCGTGGCTGCATCGGTCTTGCTGGAGACGTGGATTGGGCCATATGTCATTCCGGGAGCCGTTGTGGCGATGGTGGCTGCGATTGGTTGGAACGTGGCGCTTGCCGCCGAGACCGAGCAGGTGGCGGCCCGACCGCCCCGCTAGAGCTTCTTCACCTCATCGATGACGCCAAGCAGGATGCGAATCTCGACGCGGTCGCCCGGCGCCGCGCCCTTGTAGATACCTTCGGCGGCCACGCGTCCTTCGGTGATGCGGTCCGGGTCGTTCTTCGTGGCGTAGGCGATCCGAAAATACGGCGTGCCATGAATCGTGTACGGCTCGATTGCTGCGAGGATGGCTTCCATGTATCGGGGCTCCGGTTCCAGCTGCGTTCGGGCATGTGGGTACGCTGACGCAGCGGCAATGCCAATCAGACTAGCCTGAGGCCATGAACAGCGCGACATGGCCTGGCGTAGCATCCGTGCTCGGCGCTGCAGGGCTCGCGGCGACCTTGCGCGTCCTCATCGGCGAAGGAGAGACCAGTTCCCGCGCCATAGGCTTCGTCACGCTTGTGGCCATTTCGGTCCTGATGATGGCCTGGGCGAGTGTTGCGGCGATGCGCGGCCGGAAACGCCTCGGCCACGCGGCAGCGCTCAGCGGCTCCGC
>CALFYR010000189.1 GCA_937954195.1 uncultured Dehalococcoidia bacterium | reverse complement strand
ACCGTCAACGCACTGGGCGGCGGCTCCATCAACGATTGGCGCGATACCTCCTACTCCGGGCTCGCCACCGTCACCCGCATGTTCGGCCGCCACAACCTCCGCTTCGGCTATGAGCACCGCCGCTACCTGTCGAACATCATCGGCGGCGGCACATTCTCGACGGCCGCCATCCGCAGCGCGACGTCGCAATACTACGATGCGCCGAACAACGGCTCCGGGTCGGGCTTCGCCAGTTGGCTGCTCGGCGTGGTCGCCGGAGGCAGTGGCACGCAGCTAGCCGGACCCGCATCGCTGCAGTCCTATCACGGCCTCTTCATTCAGGACGACATCAAGCTCACCAACAAGCTCACCATCAACGCCGGCCTGCGCTGGGATTACGAACCGCCGCGCACCGAACGCTACAATCGCCAGACCTTCTGGGACCGCAGCTACAAGTGGCCCTGGCAACCGAACGCGGGTTGGAGTTGGAACCAGGCCCTCACGGAAGCCGGCGGAGCGCAGGCCGCGCAGCCCGATTGGGTCGCCAACGGCGTCTACGGCCGTGTGGCTCTCATGGGCACGCAGGAATACCCCATGCGCACCATGCAGGAACGCCAGTACGATCACCTTGGGCCACGCATCGGCGCGGCTTATCAACTCACGCCGCGCACCGTCATGCGCGCTTCCTACGGCATGATCTGGATGACGCTCACCGGCAGCTTCCACATGAACGGCTCTCCCTGGAACATCGGCTACGGCGATGCCGCCCGCCTCATTCAGGGTGGATCGCCCGACGGCGGACTCACCTTCCCGTTGCGCTTCTCCAATCCCATGCCCGGCGGCGCGGGCTATGTCCGCCTCACCCGCGACATCGATGCCCTCAACCGCAGCGTCATGGGCAACTGGTTCGTCTCCAGCGCCACTAACTTGAGCCCCGGCTACGAACACGTCTTCCAATTCGGCATCCAGCGCGAACTCGGCAGCGGACCGAAGTCCTGGGTCATCGAAGCCAACTACTCCGGCAATCTCGGCCGCACGCTGCCGTATTACCTCGGCACCGGCGAGCACATCCTGCCCGATGCCTATCACAAGATCGGCCCGCTCGGCTCCAAGCTCAGCGCCAGCGTCACGAATCCCTTCGTCGGCCAGGTTCCCGCCTTCACCGGCATGGGCGCTAACAAGCTCCTCTTCGGACGCCTCTTCCAGCGCCATCCGCTGTGGACCGAAATCTGGACGCTCGGCGAACCGCTCGGCACATCGAATTATCACGCCGGCTACGTGCAGGCCGAACATCGCTTCGGCAGCGGTTTCACGCTGCTCGCCAACTACACGGTTTCGAAGCTGCTCAACGATGTCGGCAGCTACGACGGCGGCTTCGGCATGCCTTATCCGCAAGCAGGGCTGCCCGTGTCGAACACCTACGGCATCGCCACTTCCGATATCTCGCAGAAGTTCCTCGTCAACTACTCCATTGATCTGCCCTTCGGACGCGGACGCGCCTTCGCCAGTGATCCGCAAACGTTCGCCGGCAAAGTCGCCGATCATGTCATCGGAGGCTGGACCATGGCCGGCACCACCACCATCCGCACCGGCTTCCCCATCACCGTGCGCACGCCATCGAATACCGTCGGCGGCTTGGGCAGCCAGTGGTACAACATCGGCCACGGACGAGATTCGCAACCCATGTTTGTTGTCCCGCGCATCAACTACGACAACAACGTCAGCGGCCACACCTCGCTCGAAGGCGCTGCCGGCTTCCAGCCCTACTTCAACCCCGCATCGTTCCGCGTGGTGGAAGGCTACGAGATCGGCGATGCGCCCAGCACCATGCCCAACATGCGCGCCCCCGGCTTCTCGCAGTGGGACATGTCGCTGCTCAAGAACTTCCGCCTCCATGGCGAACACAAGCGCCTGCAGTTACGCTTCGAGGCGCAGAACCTGTTTAACAAGATGAACCCCGGCGCACCCGGCAACGCCATTCTGTCGCGCACCTTCGGCGTCATCACCGGACAAAGCGGTTCTCCCCGCCGCGTCATGGTGGCGGCCAAGTTCTATTTCTGATCTTTTGAACTTTGTGGGGGAGGCCCGCTCCGGCGGTTCTCCCAACGCTCCAGGCCTACAGGTTGCGCAACGCTTGGGTCGAATTCATTACGACGCCCGGCGCCGCTCCTCTTGCAGTCTCTCCGCCAGGAAGACCTTCATCAATGATTGGTAAGGAACGTCACGCCGGTTCGCCAAAACCTTCAGATCCTCGATCATGGAAACCGGGAGCCGTAACGAAATCGTTCGCAGTGTCGGCTTCAGTTGAGGGAGCTTTTGCCGCTTGGCACTACGCCAGTCCATGTACTCCGTCGAGTCCTGCCTGCTCCAGAACTCGCGCTCTTCGTCTTCGGACCGGAACCTAGGCACCGGCTTCTTTTTCGTGATAGGCATAAGCACTCCTTTCCCGGCGATTCATGTCGCGCACGGAGATTACACGCACCAGACTGCCGCGGATGGTGAATGCAACAAACAGGTACCGGTCCGCGTCCGTCCGGCCAAGCGCATAGTAGCGCTTTTCCCGCTTCGAATGCTGCGAGTCGCTACGAACCACCAACGGCTCGTTGAAGAAGACATCCTCGGCTTCTTCTGGAGAGATGCCATGCCTCTTCCAGTTTTTCAGCGTATTCGCCTCGTCCCATTCGAAGCCGGTGCAAACCTCCAACGGATCCTTGGGTTTCGCCACTGAGACTAGTATATTCCTGTCATATACCGTGCATCCAGAGGATTGGAACATATCCCAATCCATTCCCGCCTTGATATCATCGAAACTCCAACCATGCGTGCCGCTATCCTTCTTCTACTCGCCGTTTCCCTCGCCCCGGCCCAGAACGCCACTCGTGCCGGCCGTTTCCATGTCGAGCACCCAACGCTGATCAACCTCGGCTTCGAATGGCTCATCGACGGCGACGCCAATCGCAACGCCACCGTCGAAGTCCGCTTCCGCAAAGCGGGCACACAGGCATGGCGTAGCGGCCTGCCCCTGCTCCGCATCGGCGGCGAGCACGTCCATCGCGACCGCGAAAGCATGACCTACACCGTGCCCCACGGCTTCGCCGGCAGCATCCTCAATCTCGAACCCGGCACCGCCTACGAGTGCGAGTTCACCATGCGCGACCCCGACGGCATCACCGGACAGGCGCAGCAGAAAGTCACCGTCGCCACACGCTCCGAACCCAAGCCCTA
>CALFYR010000188.1 GCA_937954195.1 uncultured Dehalococcoidia bacterium | reverse complement strand
GTGAACGACTCTTCGGCGCCCTGATCGTTGATCGAGATGCCGAGGAAGGTTGGCTGGACGCGGAAGGTAGCGACGCGTTCGAAGCCGAGTTCGCCGGAATCGAGTAGTTCGTAGTAGCGGATGGTGGCGGGGTACTCGCGCTCGAGCTTTTTCACGGACTCACGGATGCGGTTTGATGTGATGGCCACGTAGTCCGCGCGCGCGAGGCCGAGTCGGACGGAATCGCCCGGGACGCCGTAGACGAGATTGGCGACCTTTTCGATGGAATCCGGGTGGTAGGGCTCAGTTTCGACGGGGCGGTACTCGACCGGGCGCGTGGGGAAGTGCCAGGGGACGGGGTCGTCCCAGATTTCGGAAGTGATTGCGGACTGCGCGGGGACGTTTTCGTAGACCCAGCGCGTGGCAGCGATACGCGGGTGTTCCTGGCTGTAGACGGACTGGAATGCCATGGCCCACCAAATGGTGGGGGCGAGGACAAGCACGAAGGCCGCGATAGCCACGCCAAGCGATAGGCGGGAGCCGCTCTGGAAGTAGCCCGCGCCGCGGATTCTCTGAAGGCGGGCGGGCAGGCGTCCATCGGACTGCGCCCAGCGCCAGAGCGCGATGAGCCCGACCGCCGCGAAGAGCGCGAGGACGGGGTACATCGGTGCGAAGTAGCGCATGAAGGCGACGAACCGAGGGCCCCAGAACACGAAGACGGTCGCGAGCGAGAGGAGCGGGAGCGCGAAGGAGACATCCCGGCGGCGGAACATGAAGACCGCGGCGACGACGGCGGCGACGATCGCGAACAGCCCAAATGCAGGCCCCGTACCCCAGATAACGAGGTTCTTCAGCGGGGTGAGGAAGGGGGTGCCATCGGCGAACTGGATAAAGGGTGGGAAATCGGCGTTGCCCTGCTGGAAGTCGCGCTCGCGGGAGATGTCGTCCCACCATTGCTGGTTGAGGGCCATATCCCAGAAGTTCGGGCCGGCGAAGGCGTAGGGCTGGGCGATGCGGAAGACGATGAGGGAGATGGCGCCGGCGAGGCAGAGCATCGAGAAGTCGTTCGCCCAGGACCATGGAAGACGGGGTTTAGGGCGGGCGGCAGCGGTGATGAAGCCGGGCCATTCCAGGCCGAGGCGCGGGTGGTCGCGCAGGGCGACGCGGAGGAAGAAGGCCGCCGTTGGGATGACGGCGAAGACGGCGCCATTGACCTTGCAGGCGACCGCGAGGCCGATGCTTAGACCTATCCCTGCGGCGATGAGCCAGGATCTGAGACCTTCGGCACGAACCCAGTGGACGCTGAGGAGGAGCGTGAGGGTCGCGAAGAACGTGAGGTAGGGGTCCATGGTCCAGAAGTGGGCTATCTGGGTGGGCAGGACGGAGAGGGCGTAGAGGAACGACGCGAGCAGGCCCGTTCGTGCTCCGAAGAGTGAGAGCCCGAGGAAGAAGACGAGGATAACGGTGCCGACATCGAACGCGGCGGTGACGCGGCGGCCCCAGATGACGGTGCGCTCATAGGAATCGTCGCCGGCCCAGCTGGAGATGGCCTTCACGGTGAAGAGCGGGAAGGTGCCGT
>CALFYR010000187.1 GCA_937954195.1 uncultured Dehalococcoidia bacterium | reverse complement strand
GAGAGCGGCGGCTACGGCTTCCGCGGCCACCTCCCGGAGCGCGACGGCATCCTCGCCGGCCTCTACCTCCTCGACTACGCCGCCTCCACCGGGAAGAAGCCTTCGGAGCTGATGCAGAAGGTCTTCGAAATCACCGGCGAACACCATTACGAACGGATCGACATCGAATTGGAGCCGGGCTCGAACGCCAAGTTCAAGGCGACCCTCGACGCCGCCGAACCGACGGAGATCGCGGGCCGCCCCATTATCGCCAGCGACCGCACCGACGGGTGGCGCTTCCAGATCGCGGAAGGATGGCTGCTCTTCCGTCTCTCAGGCACCGAGCCCCTCCTCCGTATTTACACAGAGGTCAATTCGAAGGCGCTCGTGAAGCAGGTGCTGGAGGCCGGTAAGGCGATCGCCGGGGTCCAGTAGCCGCAGTTTGCTACAGTTGCCCGCCAATGACGCTCGAACACGTCGTCATCGGTCTGGCGCGCATCCTTGGCTCGCTTCCCGTGCTCCGCTGGGCGTTCGTCGGCGGGATTGTCGCCGTCCTCGTCGACTTCAGCGACCTGTTCATGATGAACCTGCTGGATCTCGGCGGGCTCAAGAACTACCAGGTCTTCGACAAGTGGGTGGACCAGGTCTACCTGCTGCTGTTCCTCGTCGTTGCCCTCCGATGGGATGGGCCGGCCCGGACCGTCGCCATAGTGCTTTACCTCTGGCGCATGGTCGGTTTCGTGGCGTTCGAGGTTTGGGATAGCCGCACGCTCCTTCTGCTCTTCCCAAACGTGTTCGAGTTCTGGTTCCTGTTCGTGGCGAGCCTGCCCCACTGGCGCCCCACCTTCGAATTCACGCGCAAGAACATCGCCCTCGCCGGCGCGGTGCTCACGGCGCTGAAGCTCGCCCAGGAGTACGTCCTCCACGGCGCAAAGTGGCTCGACGACTTCACCGCCATCGAAGCCGTCGAAGCCATCTGGAACTTCCTCACGTTCAGCTAAGCAGCATTACCAACCCGTTCCGCGAAGGCGCCCGACCGTCGACCGACAATCGGCAATCGAAAATCCCCTACGTTCCTTCCTGCCAGCTGCTCAGGTAGTGCTTCTGCTCTTCCGTCAGGTAGTCGATGCGGACTCCCATGGCGTGCAGCTTCAGCCGCGCGATCTCCTCGTCCACCTCGTGCGGGATCTCGTAGACCGTCTTTTCCAGCTTCTGCGCGTTCTGCGCGATCCATTCCGCTCCGAGCGCCTGGTTCGCGAAGGACATGTCCATCACGGCCGCGGGGTGGCCTTCGGCCGCGGCAAGGTTCACAAGCCGGCCTTCGCCCAGCAGGAAGATCTTGCGCCCGTCCTGGATGCGGTACTCATCTACCGAGGGCCGGACCTTCTTCTTGCCCTCGCTCATCGATTGCAGCGCCTTGAGGTTGATCTCGCTATCGAAGTGGCCGCTGTTCGCCAGGATCGCCCCGTCCTTCATCACTTCCAGGTGCGCGCGGTCGATGACGTTCACGTCGCCGGTCAACGTGACGAAGAAGTCGCCGACGCGGGCAGCGTCCGCCATCGGCATCACCTGGAAGCCGTCCATCACGGCTTCCAGCGCCTTCACCGGGTCCACTTCGGTGACAACAACCTGCGCGCCCATGCCACGCGCGCGGGATGCCACACCACGGCCGCACCACCCGTATCCGGCGACCACGAAAATCTTGCCGGCGAGCAGCACGTTCGTCGCCCGGACGATGCCATCAACGGTCGACTGGCCAGTACCGTAGCGGTTGTCGAACAGGTGCTTCGTGTCGGCCTCGTTGATGGCGACGATGGGGTAGCCCAGAGCGCCGGCAGCGGCCATCGCACGAAGCCGGATTACCCCGGTGGTGGTCTCTTCTGTGCCGCCCACAACGCCATCGAGCAGGTCGCGACGGTCTTTGTGCAGCGTTGCGACCACGTCGGCCCCGTCGTCCATCGTGAGCTGCGGCGCATGCTCAAGTGCCTGGTGAATGTGCTTGTAGTAGGTGTCGTTGTCCTCGCCGCAGATGGCGAACACGGGGATCCCGTACTCCTCCACAAGCGCTGCCGCCACATCGTCCTGGGTCGAAAGCGGGTTGCTGGCGCAGAGCCGCAGATCCGCGCCGCCATCGCGCAGCGTGATTGCGAGGTTGGCGGTCTCGGTTGTCACGTGCAGGCAGGCGGTCATGCGGATGCCTGCGAGCGGCTTTTCCCGCAGGAACCGGTCCCGGATCAGCTTGAGGACCGGCATTTCGCGCGCGGCCCATTCGATGCGGCGCACGCCTTCGGGCGCGAGACGCGGATTAGCGATATCGCTCGGTACGGACACCTTTGGTTCTCCTGGTAACAGCGCAAGGCGCCGTGGAATTCCGTTTAGTCGTGGAGGGTCACGAGGCTGCCATCATACTTGCGGCCCCGCATTGCGGCACGGATTCGGCGCAGGCTCGCTCCAAGGCCCGACGGATCCCGTCGCGCCGCGCTGGCCTCCACCAGCTGGCATACCTCGCGATACCCCAGGTGCGCATAGGCTGCCACAGCGGGGGTATTGTTCGGGTCGACCGTGAGTACGACGTGATCGCAGTACGCGAGCAACGCCTCGGTCACCGCGCTGGTCGCATTGGTCGCCAGTCCCCGCCCACGGTAACCGGGATGTGTGAACACGTTGCCGATGACCGCCACGCCTTCGCTCCGCGAAACCACATGCGTCCCGGCGATCGCGACCAGCCGCCCATCCTGCACAATCCCCCGGTACACACCGCTATCGATGTGCTCCGGGACGTAATAGCTTGGCCCACCCTCACTGCTGTACAGCGCGTTGACCTTGCGGATATCGATGCCCGTTAGTGGTACCGCGTGGATGTCGCGGACAGGGTTGAACCGCTCCCGCGTGACTCCCATCCGGATCATGGGTTGCTGCGTTGCCAGGCGGTACACCTTCCGAAGGGCCTCGAGGTGCTGGGGCTGGCACGTCGCGTAGGTCTGCGCCGTCCCCGGGTGAATCATCAGGATGGCGAGCACCGCTTCAGGGTCGCCCAGCACGAACGTCGCATCGCCAAGGCCACCACGGGAATGCAGGACGAGCCCACTGCCGGTCGTGCCCTTGGCGTGGTACCAGCGGGTCCGCGCGAACAAGGTCGGCTCCAATTGCCCGAGCGCGTACGCGGTGTACTCCACCCGGGGTGCCAGGATCGAACGGATGGCCACAGGGTCGGTGAGCGGCTGGACCACGTAGTCCAGCCTTCGTCGGGCCACGCCCGCGAACCTCACCTCTCGCTCGGCCATCAGGCATCAACCTCGAAATGTGTCAGTTGGCGGAACTGGCGGTAGCGCGCATCAACCTCTTCGCGCGTGAGCGTCAACAGGCGGCTCGGCCCGAAGCCTTCCACCGAAAACGATGCCACCGTCGAACCATAGATGATCGCCCGGCGGATCTCGCTCGACGTCACTTCCTTCACGGTGTCGAGGTATCCGAGGAATCCGCCCGCGAACGCATCCCCGGCGCCGGTTGGGTCGACGACCTCTTCGAGCGGGTATCCGGGCGCGACGAAGTAGTCCTCGCCGCTTGCGAACGCCGCTCCATACTCGCCCAGCTTGATCACGACGCCTTTCGCCCCATCAGCGACCAGCGCGCGGCCCGCTCGTGCGATGCTCGGCGTCTGTGCCATCTCACGAGCCTCGCTTTCGTTGAGGGTCACGAAGTCGGCCAGCCGTATCGTCTGGCGGAGGTCTTCCCGGTTCTCATCGATGAACATCTTGATGGTATCGACAAGGGTTACCTTCGGCTGGTCGAGCGCCTCCAGCAGGCTGCGGTGGTACACCGGGTGCCCCGCGCCGAGGCACGCGGCCGTGCAATCGGCCCATTCGGGCAACAGCGGCGGCAGGTGTTCGATACTCACACCAAGCTCCGGGTACCACGTCTCGCGAGAGTTCATGTCATAGCTGTAGCGTGCGCCCCAGCGGCTCGTCTTCCCGCCGTCGATCACCTTCAAGCCCGCAAGGTCCATATTCGGAACTTCGAGCCGCCGGCGGAGGTCATCCGGGAAGTCCTCGCCGATCACGGCCAGCAGCCGCACGGTCGTAAACAACGCCCCGGCCAGGGCAGCACACGTCGCCGAGCCGCCGAGCGAATTGCTCACGCTCGCGAACGGTGTCTCGATGTCGTCGAGGGCGACCCACCCGGAAACGAGCATCGTCATGCGGGAACCCCCAGGCGCCGCGCCAGGATTGGTGCCAGCCGTTCGCGGGCAGCATCGTCGATCGCGTCGGGATGGGTCACAAGCGCGGTATCCAGCGCTGTGGCGCAGCCGCAGCCCGCGCGCGGCGGGAGCGACGCGACGAGGTGGCCTACGGCGGCCTGGCTCACCGCCACGTTTTTCGCCATCCGTTCGAACACCGTGTCTGCGTCAACACTCTCTCCCTCGTGCCAGCAATCGTAATCGGTAATGCACGCAAGCGTTGCATAACAGAGCTCGGCTTCGCGAGCGAGTTTCGCCTCGGGAAGGGCCGTCATCCCCACGAGATCCGCACGCCACAACCGGTACAACTCGCTCTCCGCCCGCGTGCCGAACGCCGGTCCCTCGATAACGACGAGCGTCCCGCTGCCATGAACCTTCGCTCCGGCCGTGGTCGCGGCATTTCGGGCCGCTATCCGCATCGCCGGGCAGAACGGATCCGCCATTGCCACATGGGCTACCACGCCCGCGCCGAAGAACGTCGCTGGGCGGTCCATCCGCGTCCGGTCGATGAGCTGATCGGGCGTAACCAGGTGCCCTGGCGCCAGTTCCTCTGTCAGGCTGCCGACCGCCGAAACCGAAAGGACGCGCTCAACGCCGAGGCTCTTGAGCGCCCACATGTTCGCCCGTTGTGGCAGGTCCGATGGGAGGATCGTATGACCTCGTCCGTGTCGCGCGAGGAATGCAACGCGTTTGCCCTGCAGCATCCCAACGCGGATCGCGTCGCTCGGGGGGCCAAACGGTGTTTCCACGGCCAGCTCTTCGACGTCGGAAAGCCCCGGCATTTCGTAGAAGCCGGAGCCGCCGATAACCGCGAGCGGGATCGATGGTGTCACGCTGTGCCCACGCGAAACGAGGTTCGCTGAGTGTACGGCTTTTTCACCGTCATGGCCGTGAGACAACTCTCGCAAGCGTTACTTCATAGGGAGGCGCGACCACGCCCTGCTCCGTGATGATGCCCGCGATCAGCTCTGCCGGCGTCACATCGAAGGCCGGGTTGTACGCGCCAAGTCCGTCGGGGCTCCACCGTGCGCCGCCAAATCCGCCCACCTCGGCCGCGTCCCGAAACTCGATCGGTATGGCATCGCCACTTGCGCACTTCGGGTCAATCGTCGTCGTTGGCGCCGCGATGTAGAACGGCACGCCGTGTCGTGCCGCGACCGCCGCGAGACCGTACGTGCCAATCTTGTTCGCGCTGTCGCCGTTCAATGCGATGCGGTCCGCGCCCGTGATCACGGCGGCCACCTTCCCGCTGGCAATCAGCGCCGCCGCCGCCGTATCTGGCACCAGCGAACCGGGAATGCCCGCTTTCCGAAGTTCCCATGCGGTGAGCCGGGCGCCCTGGAGCAACGGTCGCGTCTCCGTCGCGTAACAGTGCGCCAGCCTCCCCTGCTCGAAGGCGACACGTATCACGCCGAGCGCGGTCCCGATCCCGCCCGTTGCGAGCCCACCCGTGTTGCAGTGGGTCAATACCGCCGAGCCCATGGGCAACAGCCCGGCGCCGTGCTCCGAAAGCTGCCGGTCCTCAGAGATTCGCCTGTTGAGGTAGCCGTGGAAGTGGTCCCATAGCGCCGTCGCACGCTCGCGTTCCGAGACGTCGAGTGCAATGCGCAGCGCGCCCTCGGCACCAGTGCGCAGCTCCACTGCCGTGGGCCGGGCCGAAGCGATTCGTTCGGTCGCCTCGCGGAGCGCTGTCTCGCCGGGGCCAAGTTGCTCTGCGGCAACGGCCACACCCCCGGCGCCCACCAGGCCGAGAAGCGGCGCGCCGCGCACGCGCAGCGCGAGAATTGCCTCCCGCAGAGCTTCAACGGTACGCAGCGAAAGCCACACCTCGCGGTGCGGCAATTCCGTCTGATCGAGAATCTCAAGTGCGGGCGGCGTCGCC
>CALFYR010000186.1 GCA_937954195.1 uncultured Dehalococcoidia bacterium | reverse complement strand
GGCGTCAGCTTTTCTTGTTGGCTTCGTCGATCGCGGCGGCGATCTCCGGTCCTTCCGGGGTGACCTTTGATGGCCAGACGCCGGCCAGTTCGCCGTCGGGGCCGATCAGCACCTTGTGGAAGTTCCACTTCGGCGCGGCGGCTTCGCCCGCCTGCGCCACGACCCACTGGTAGAAGGGGTGAGCCTTGCCGCCGATCACGCTCTGCTTGGCGGTCATCGGGAAATCGACGCCGAAGTTGGTCTCGCAGAAGGTCTTGATCTCGGCCTCGCTGCCGGGCTCCTGGGCGCCGAACTCGTTGCTCGGCACGCCCAGCACGACAACCTCCTGGCTCCGCTTTTCCCAAAGCGCCTGCAGGCCCTTGTACTGCGGCGTGAAGCCGCAGGCCGAGGCGACGTTGACCACCAGCACGCAGCGGCCGGCATAGTCGGCGAGATCGATGGTGCCGCCGTCGCGGCCGGGGAACGAAAACTGGTGTGCGGACATGGTGCCCTCCCGTGGTCTGCCGCCATGCTGGCGGGACGCGGGCACCATGTCCACGGATGGCTGCGCCTTATCGCGGCATGTGTTCGGGCAGGCCGCTCTTCAGCTTCACGATGTGATCGGGCCCGATGCCGCAGCAGCCGCCGATCGCCTGCACGCCAAGGTCCATGTAACGCAGGGCCTCGCCGCAGAAGGGCTCGGGTTTCATCACGGTGTCGAACTGCCAGTGGGGCATCTTGAACTCGCCCGAATGGGGATAGGCGAACATCGGTCCGTCCCATTTGGCCTTCAGCGCCTTCAGGGCGGGCATCATGAACTCCATGTTGGTGTGCATGATGCCGGCGGCCTGCAGCGGGAAGGCAAGGCCGCTGTCGAGCACGTCGTCGAAGGCATCGTCGGCATAACGATGGAATCCCAGAACCCGGCCGTCCTCTGCGACGCGCGCGCTGAAGCCCGCCCAGGCGGGCAGGCCCGTCTCGACCGCCGCGGCGATGGCGATGGGCGTGATGATCGGATCGAGCATCATCTCCAGGATGATGAGATCGACGCCGCCTTCGGCCAGGGCCTCGGCCTGGCGGCGGTAGCTGTCGCGTGCCTCGGCTTCGTTGGGCAGCTTGTGCACGTCGAGGCCGGCGTTGTGAAGCGCGGTGACCTTGAACTGATCGCGCACATATTCGCGGGTAAGAGCCTTGGTGCTGATAATCGGATCGCTCATGCGGTTCACCCCTGTTTTACTTTGATGCGGTCTCCGTCTTTCAATTGCGCGGGCGGCGCCAGGATCAGATCTTCTCCTCCGAACAAGCCCTCTTCGATGCGGACATCGCTGCCTTGAGTCGCGCCAGGCTTGATTGTACGCTTCACCGCGCGGCCGTTGAGGAGGACGAAGACGGCTCCGCCACGGACGGCGCTGGAAGGGACGAAGATGGCGGGGCCAGGCGCGGGCGATGCTCCGGGTTTGGGCTCGGCGAGGAAAGCGACGCTGGCATTCATGTCGGGGCGAAGAAATTCGTCGGGATTCAGTACCTTCACCTTCACCTGTACGGTGGCTTTCTGTCGATTGGCCTCGGGCGAGATCTCATAGATGAAGCCTTGATATTTGCGGTCGCGGAAAGCATCGGTGGTGATTTCACCTTTCTGTTTGGGACCGAGCTTAGCGAAGTCGTCCTGATTGATGTCGAGTTCCACCTGAAGGTCATTGAGGTCGGCGAGGGAGACGACGTAGCCCTTGGCTCCGCGTTCGCCGACGAAACTAGTGGTGACGAACTCGCCTTTTTCGACGGCGCGCTCGAGGATGGTGCCGGTAACGGGGGCTTTGATGACGGTGTTGGAAAGATTGGTTTCAAAGTACGCGACACGGCCCTGTGCTTCGAGGATCTGGCCGCGGACGGCGTCGATCTGCTCCCGTCGAGGGCCGATGCGGACGAGTTCGTAGGTCCGTTCGAGGGAAGCGACGCGGGCGGATTGCGAGTCGAAGCGGGCCTGGGCATCGTCGAGGTTCTGTTTGGGGAAGACGCCTTGGGCGACGAGATTGCGGACGCGATCGAGATTGACCTTGGCATTAACGAGGTCTGCTTTGGCCGATTCCCAATTGGCTTTGGCAACGGCGATCTCTTCGGGGCGGGAGCCGTTTTCGAGCTCTTCGAGGCGGGCTTGCAGGGTGGCGAGTTGGCCTTTGGCCTGCTGGAGCTGAGCACGGTATTCGTCGTCCTCAAGGCGGACGATGGTTTGGCCTTCGCGCACTTTGTCGCCCTTTTCGACGCCGATCCAGGCGACGCGGCCGACGACCTTGGAGGCAACCTGGATCTTGTGCGCGGCGACGATGTATCCGGTGGCGTTGAGGATAGCATCGCCAGCGGCGGAAGCGGATTCGCGGGCCTGGACGCGGCGGATCTCGACTTCAGTGGCAGCGTTGAGGCGATCGTAGACGGTGCGGCCAACCCCAAGGAGGAGGAAGATGGCGATGCCGCCGATGATCCACTTCGTGGACCATCCGGAGGATTTCTGTTTCGCGGAACGGTCAATCCGCAGCTTGCTTAATTCATCACTCATGCGTTTCGATCAGACCTCGCGCAAGGCGGCGAGAATCTCCTTCCGGGCTGCGTTGCCGGCGGGGAACAGACCGCCGGCGGCGCCCATCAGCAAAGCGAAGATCACACCCTTGAGCATGATGGGGGGAGTAACGCGGAAGTGGAAGGCGATCTCGCTGAAGGTGTTTCCAGTGATGCCGGTGGTGGCTCCGTTGAGAGGCAGCACAAGCAGGATGCCGAGCAAACCACCGACAAGGGCCAGGGCAAGGGATTCCAGCAGGAAGCTGGTAAGGATGGCGGCGCGGGAGAAGCCGAGCACGCGGAGGGTGCCGATCTCCTTGGAGCGGCGGGCGACGGCGGCGTACATCGTGTTCATCGCAGCAAAGGCGCTGCCGATGGCCATGATGGCGGCAACGAACATGCCGAGGTATTCAAAGAGCGCGCCGGAGCTGGACTGCGATTCATAGTAGGACTGCTCGGTTTGAGCGAGCACGTTCAGCTTGCGGTCGGCTTCGAGATTGCGGATGAGGGCAGAGACGGCGACCGGGTCAACGGCGCGAATGAGGATGGAACTGAGGGCTTCGGTGCGATTCGATTCGGCGGCGAGCTGGTTGAGGTCGCCGAAGATTTCGCTGTTGGCGGCAGAGGTACCCGCGTCCATGACGCCGACGATTTCCCAGAAACCGCGGGCGAGGCGGATCTTCCTGCCGAGCTGAGCATCGGGGAAACGGGCGGAGACAGACTTGCCGATGACTAATTCGGGCTTTCCGGGCTGATACCAGCGGCCCGCCTGTAGGCGGATGTGGTTGCGCATTTCGAGTCCTGCCGGGAGAAGACCGCGCACGGTGATGTTGCTGCCGTCGGGGTTGTCGACGCTAGGGAGGTTGACCATTTCGATGAGCTCGAGGGACGCGAGGGGCTCGCCGGATTGCGATTTGGCGATGCCGCCTTTCACCTTGATGTCCTGGAAGAGGGGTCGGGTGACGGTACTGGTCAATTCCGAGGTGGATCCCTTGCGCATGACCAAAACATGGAGGGGATTTCCTGTTTCGGCGAATACACCCTGCAATCCGGCCACAAGGGCCATGGTGGTGAGCATGACGGCGACCGTGAGGCCGATGCCGAGAGCGGTCATGAGGGTGGTGCCTTTGCGGACCGCGAGGTTGCGCAGGTTGTAGGCGATGGGTATGGCCATTTGCGAGTGTCTCCTTATCAATCCGACTGGCGGAGCGCATCGAGGATGGGCACGCGGGCCGCATTCCACGCGGGAAGGAACGCGCTGACGACGGCGATGGTGAGGGCGGCCAGAATCATGGCGGCCATCACGGCCGGTTGTATGTGGAGGTTGGCAATTTCGGCGCTGAAGGCAGGGCCTTGACGGATCATTCCGCAAAGGAATGAGGCAAGGAAGTAGCCGACGACGGCTCCCATGAAGGCAATGAGCATGGATTCGCCGAGGACGATGCCGAGAATGGCGCCGGGTTTGAAGCCGAGGGTCTTGAGAATTCCGACTTCACGCACGCGCTCGCGGACGGACATGGCCATGGTGTTGGCGGAGACGAGGAGGATGGTGAAGGTGACGGCGGCGCAGACCGAGAGCAGGATGGC